>NZ_JBITCL010000001.1:415872-625211 GCF_044453165.1 Streptomyces sp. NPDC051740
GCCCCCCGCCGAGCCCCTCCTATATATTAACCACCGCGCCCCTGGGCGCGGCCCCCCCCCCCGCGGCCCCCGCGCGCCCCCCCCCCCCCCCCCCCCCCCCCCCCCCCCCCCCCCCCCCCCCCCGCGTCAGTAACTCCTGCAGGATGGAACGCACGTGATAGCTGAGAACCAGAAGCCGGGCCTGTGGCTGCGAGGTCTGCTGACCGCCGGACTGTACGCCGTCGCGGTCGGCATGCTGGCCCTGAGCCTGCCCGCCGTGGGCGTCGAGAACACGCCGACGTCGGACCCCGACACAGCGGCCGGCGCCTTCTTCTGCCTCGTCCTGTCCACACTGTTCCTCGCCGCCACGGCCGGGGTGTCGTTCAGATGGAAGTCCGCACGACTGCTGTGCCTCGTCCATCTGGCCCTCGTCGTGATCGTCTGGACCCAGGTCCCGAGCCCGTTCTGAGACCAGGAGGGGCATGGACGTGGCAACGCTCCCGGAGATACGAAGCCTCCTGGGAGAGCCTCGGTTCAACTGGTCGGATCCCGCACCATGGATCGCACCGGAGCAGGAACCCGGCAGGGGAGGGACGTGGCGTCGCGCTCCCGCGATCGCGCGCCCGGGGGCCCGTTCTCCGAACGCCCCTCGGAGGTGACGGCCTCGCTGCCGGAACTGCCGGTGTCCGTCGGCTCGCCGGTGCCGGCCGTGTACGACAAGGCGGTACCGGACACCCCCGGTCGGCACGGTCCGTGCCCTGCGGCACTGGCTGGTCCGACGGTTCCCTCTGGTACGAGGTACGTTCATGCGTGACGTGACACGGGCCATCGGACAGGCGGGCAGCACCACGGTGGGTAGCGATGTGTACCGGTAGGAAAGAAGGACGGCTGCGGATCCGCCGGGCTTCCCGCCTCGCGGCAGCGGCCGTGGCCGTGCTCGCACTGGCGGGATGCGGTCATCGGACCGGGTCGGCGGACACCGCCGGGGCCCCGGAATCCCGGTCCGGGGAGATCGGTGAGCCCGGCATCCGGCAGGACGAGGACCTGGTGCGGAAGTACTTCCCCGAGCTGGGGGACTTCGATTCCGTGGAGTGGGCAGGGGAGACCCTCGGCAAGGGCAGGTCATCGGTACCGGGTCCCTCGGACTTCCGGGTGTCCGGGGTCGTCCGGCTCGCGGACGCCGATGTGGCGAGGCTGAGCAAGGACCACGCCTGGCGGAACGAGCCCGGTACACCGGTGGTGCTCGGCACCGTCCGTCCACGTCTACCGGCAGGCGTCCAGTGGCAGACGAGTGAGGACTTCGTGACCGCCGTGACGCAAGGGCGCTACTCCGCCACGTTCTACGCCGACTTCGAGCGGAAGTTGATCGTCTTCGACGCGGTCAGCCCGGAGAAGAACGCGGTGTAGAGCCGCAGGGGCCCTTCGGCCATGGACCGAGTCGGAGGAAGAGCTCGGCATGCGATTACCCGCGGACTTCCGTGAGGTCACCGAGGGGCGGCTCCAGCGGTCCCCCTCGGGGCGGAGGGGGACCGCTCCCGTTTCCGACCGGACCGGCTTCGAAAGGTTGTTGTATGTGGGTGCGGCGTGTGATCGAGCTGACCGGCTGGGAGCCGCTGGGGATCTCCGTCGACTGGGCGGCGGTGGAGGAGGAGCTGCGGGTTCCGCTTCCGGCGGACTACAAAGAGCTCTTCGAGGCCTTCGGTGGCGGGACGTTCTCCGATTCCGTCTCCTTCCTCGCGCGTGACGGGGGTGTCGCCTTCGACTTCCTCACGCTGTGGCGACTGTCCCTTTCGGACGAGCAAGAGGGAAAGTACGGCGATGTCTCCGCCGTGGACCCGTACCCGATCTACGCCCCGGGAGGCAGGGGTCTGATCGAATGGGGCGCCACGGAATGGGCCGACCAGTACTGCTGGCTGATCGACGCCCAACGCCCCGGCGAGTGTCCCGTCCTCGCGCGAGCCGACGGCGGCGAGTGGCGTCGGTACGACATGTCTACGTCGGAATTCCTCTACCGAGTCCTCGCGGACACCGATTTCCGGCCTTTCGGAATCGCACAGTACGAGCTCGGCACGACGTTCGAGCCCGGCCCCGGGGACAACGCCTGACAGCGGGATGAGACCGGGGCCGGAGGCGGCGTCCGACAGCGGGGCGGACCGTGTCGGATGTGCGCCATACGGTTGACCGGGGCGATCACCGGGACGAAGGAGTCGTCGTGAGGCCCACTCTGGCCGCCGCCCAGGTGCGCGGCGGTCTGACGCAGTACCTCACGACGACGTACGCACTGACCGACGGGGAGACCCGGCTCGCCCTCGAACGGTTCCTCGGGCATCCGGAGACGGGGATCTTCCGCGGGCCGTACCTGCGGATCAGGACGCCGTTCCACAAGGCCGGTGACGGGTGGCAGCGGGAGCTGGAGTGGCGGCCGGGCTTCCCGCCGTACCGGCACCAGGCCAAGGCGTGGGAGCGGCTGAGCACGCTGCACGGGCCCGCCCGGCCCACGGTGATCACCACCGGGACCGGGTCCGGGAAGACCGAGTCGTTACTGGTGCCGGTCCTCGACCACTGCCGGCGGGAGAAGGCGCGCGGGACCCGTTCCCGTGACGCCCTGGCCATCTCCTGGCACGGCACCCCGAGCCGGTTCCTGGAGCCGCTGCTCGACGGCTGACGCCCGGCGCGTTGCTCCATTGGAAGGAAACTCCCTGCTCAGGGCGCCCTCTCACGGCGATACGCATACGCTGCCGGAAAGGGAGGGGAAGGCCTGTGCCATTCCTGCCGAGGAGAGTCGATGGCTGAACGCATCAAGGTGGAAAGCAGCCCACGCCGTCGAGGTTATCGAGAAGGTCTCGGCGGCGAAATGCTCGCCGAATTCCTGGGGACGTTCGTCCTGCTCCTGCTGGGCGCCGGATCGGTGGCCGTCGCCGTCGCCGGTCTGCCCGGATCGGGACGGCAATTCGTGGAATTCGGGCCGGCCAACTGGCTCATCATCTCGTGGGGCTGGGGCCTCGCCGTGGTGTTCGGTGTCTACGTGGCCGGCGGTGTCAGCGGTGCCCACATCAACCCCGCGGTGACGCTGGCCTTCGCCGTGCGCGGGGACTTCCCCTGGCGGAAGGTCCTGCCGTACTGGCTGGCGCAGGTGGTGGGCGCCTTCGCCGCCGCCGCGCTCGTCTACGCGTGCTACCGGTGGGCCATCGACGCGGCCGACGCCAAGGCCGGAGTCCCGCGGGACGAGTCGCTGGCGACCTACTCCATCTTCGCGACGTTCCCCGCCGAGTACTTCGGGAACTCCTGGTGGGGCCCACTGCTCGACCAGATCGTGGGAACGGCGATTCTGCTGCTGCTCATCTGCGCCGTCATCGACACCCGCAACACGGCTCCGATGGCGAATCTCCACCCGTTCATCATCGGTCTGGTGGTCGTCGCGATCGGCCTGACATTCGGCACCAACGCCGGGTACGCGATCAATCCCGCGCGTGATTTCGGACCCCGGCTGTTCACCTTCTTCGCGGGCTGGGGCGACATCGCCCTGCCCGGCACATTCGGATGGTTCAGCGGCTACTGGTGGATCCCCATCGTCGGCCCGCTGATCGGCGGGATCGTCGGTGTCGGCGTGTACGACCTGCTCATCAAACCCGTGATCACCGCCAGGGCGAGGGCGCTCGAGGAGCAGGAGCAAGGACCGGCCACCGAGGAACCGTAGGCCCCGGACCCCGCCGTCAGGACCACGTCGTCAACCAGGAGGTGTCAGCGATGCCCGAATTCGTCGGCGCGGTGGACCAGGGGACCACCAGCACCCGCTTCATGATCTTCGATCACGCGGGGAACGAGGTGGCCAGGCACCAGCTCGAACACCAGCAGATCCTGCCCCGGTCCGGCTGGGTCGAGCACGACCCGGTGGAGATCTGGGAACGCACCAACACGGTGATCCAGAACGCCCTGCGCGACGGCGGCCTGACCGCCGCCGACCTGCGGGCCGTCGGCATCACCAACCAGCGCGAGACGACGGTGGTCTGGGACCCGCGCACCGGCCGCCCGTACTACAACGCCATCGTCTGGCAGGACACCCGCACCGACCGCATCGCCGCCGCTCTCGAGCGTGACGGCCACGGCGACACCATCCGCCACAAGGCCGGTCTGCCGCCGGCCACCTACTTCTCCGGCGGCAAGATCAAGTGGCTGCTGGAGAACGTGGACGGACTGCGCGAGGCCGCCGAGGCGGGCCACGCCCTGTTCGGCAACACCGACGCCTGGGTCCTGTGGAACCTCACCGGCGGGCCCAACGGCGGTGTGCACGCCACGGACGTGACCAACGCCAGCCGCACCATGCTGATGAACCTCGAGACCCTGGACTGGGACGAGGAGCTGCTGGACCTCTTCGGCGTCCCGCGCCCGATGCTGCCGGACATCCACTCCTCGTCCGACCCCGAGGCGTTCGGCCAGGCCCGCACCTCCCGGCCGCTGGGCGCCGCCGTCCCGATCACCGGTGTGCTCGGCGACCAGCACGCGGCGACCGTGGGCCAGGTCTGCTTCTCCCCCGGCGAGGCCAAGAACACCTACGGCACCGGCAACTTCCTCGTACTCAACACGGGTACGGAGCTGGTGCGTTCGCACAGCGGGCTGCTGACGACGGTGGCGTACCGGTTCGCGGGGAGCCCCGCGGTCTACGCCCTGGAGGGCTCCATCGCCGTCACCGGCGCGGCCGTGCAGTGGCTGCGCGACCAGTTGAAGATCATCGGGAGCGCCCCGGACAGCGAGCAGCTGGCGCGTTCGGTGGAGGACAACGGCGGGATGTACTTCGTTCCGGCGTTCTCCGGTCTCTTCGCCCCCTACTGGCGCTCCGACGCACGCGGCGCCATGGTGGGGCTGGCCCGGTACAACACCGGCGGTCACATCGCGCGGGCCACACTGGAGGCCATCTGCTACCAGAGCCGCGACGTGGTCGAGGCCATGGAGCAGGACTCCGGTGTGCGCCTGGACGTGCTCAAGGTCGACGGCGGCGTCACCGCGAACGACCTGTGCATGCAGATCCAGGCCGATGTGCTGGGCGTGCCGGTCAGCCGTCCCGTGGTGGCCGAGACCACCGCGCTGGGCGCCGCCTACGCCGCCGGGCTCGCCGTGGGCTTCTGGCGCGACACCGACGAGCTGCGCACCCACTGGCAGGAGTCGAAGCGCTGGACCCCGCAGTGGAGCGAGGAACGGCGCCAGGAGGGCTACCGGGACTGGAAGCGGGCGGTGGAGCGGACCCTGGACTGGGTCAAGGTCAGCGACGACTGACACCGGCCGGGTGCCGTACCGGCCGGTGGGTGCCGTACCGGCCGGTGGGTGCCGGGCGCCGCGGTCAGCGGTCGGCGATGTCCTCGCGGAGGCCGTCGGAGAACTCCCACCACGACAGCGGAAGCCAGTCGCCGTTCACGAACCCGTCGACAGTGGCCCCACGACCACGGACCGTCACCGTCGTGCCCGGGGGGTAGGTGGTGCCGGACAGCCCGGGCACCGCGATGAGCAGGGTCCCCAGCCGCTGCGCTGCCATGGTGGCCTCTTTCCGTTCTCGGTTACGGCATGCGTCGTCCGCGGATCGTCGGACGATATACGTCCGGATATTACCGGCTTGCCCCATCGGCCAGACCGGAGAACCATGAGAAATCGGTCACCCGAAACCATCGGGAGAGGAGCGCCACCGGACCCGTACGCCATCGAGTGGAGGCCACAGCCATGAAAGCCGTCGTGTACAAGGGACCGTTCGAGGTCGCCGTCGAAGAAGTCGACAACCCTGCCATCCAGCATCCGAACGACGTGATCGTCAAGGTCACCTCGACCGCGATCTGCGGTTCCGACCTGCACATGTACGAGGGTCGTACCAACGCCGAGCCCGGCATCACCTTCGGTCACGAGAACATGGGCATCATCACGGAGGTCGGCCCGGGGGTCACCTCTCTCAAGGAGGGCGACCGTGTGGTCATGCCCTTCAACGTCGCCTGCGGATTCTGCCGGAACTGCGCCGAGGGATTCACCGGATACTGTCTGACCGTCAATCCCGGTTTCCCCGGCGGTGCTTACGGCTATGTCGCGATGGGACCGTGGAAGGGCGGCCAGGCGGAATACCTGCGCGTTCCCTACGCCGACTTCAACTGCCTGAAACTGCCGCCGGGAAAGGAGCACGAGAACGACTTCGTGCTGCTCGCCGACATCTTCCCCACCGGCTACCACGGCTGCGAACTCGCCCAGGTCCGCCCCGGCGAGAGCGTCACCGTGTACGGCGCCGGACCGGTCGGTCTCATGGCCGCCTACTCGGCACTGTTGCGCGGCGCGAAGAAGGTCTTCGTCGTGGACCGGGTCCCCGAGCGGCTGCAGAAGGCCGAGGAGATCGGCGCGGTCCCGATCAACTTCGCCGAGGGCGACCCGGTGGAGCAGATCCACGAGCAGACCGAGGGCATGGGCACCGACAAGGGCGTCGACGCGGTCGGCTACCAGGCCACGGCGGGCGGCACGGACCGCGAGGAACCGGCGACCGTCCTGAACTCGCTCATCCGCACGGTGCGCGCCACCGGAATGCTCGGCATTCCCGGGCTCTACGTCCCGTCCGACCCCGGAGCCCCGGACGAGCAGTCCAAGCAGGGCATGCTCCTCGTCGCGGTCGGCAAGCTCTTCGAGAAGGGCCTGCGGCTGGGCACGGGGCAGTGCAACGTGAAGCGCTACAACCGGCAACTGCGCGACATGATCATCGAGGGCAGGGCGAAGCCCAGCTTCGTCGTCTCCCACGAGCTGCCCCTGGACCAGGCGCCGTCGGCCTATGACAAGTTCGACAAGCGCATCGAGGGCTACACGAAGGTGGTGCTGCGCCCGTAGCCCGGCGCCTCGTCGGGAGCAACGCGGGGGCGGTCCGGGCGGCGGGCCGGAACGCGGTCGGCGTGCCGGTGCCGGAGGGCGAGGAGGAGCTGGACCGGCTCCGCCTCGCCCCGAGTGGCGCGGGCGCGGGATCGGCGACCGGTTCGTCGCCCTGGCCGAGGAGCGCGGGGCCGGGCGTACCGGTCCGTCGCCGCCACCAGCGCGTCGTCGCCGGCCGTGGTCGTACGGGTTCGGTCTCCGGGTACCGGCTCGTCGGAGCACCGTACCGGCGTCGGCCGGAACCGCTCATCCCCTTCCCGGCGTACCCAGTCCCGCCGCCCCGGCCGCCGTGCGCAGCACGTCCCGGAGCATCTCGGGGGTGAGGCGGCCGGTGAAGGTGTTGCGCTGGCTGACGTGGAAACAGCCGAAGAGGCCGAGACCGGGCCCGTCGGGGGCGTCCAGGGTGACGCGGGCACCGTGCGCGAAGGCGGGCCGGGGCCGGGGCACGGTCCAGCCGGCCTCGGCGAACGCGGGCAGCGCGGCCTGCCAGCCGAAGGCCCCCAGCACGAGCGCGGCCCGTACCGTCGGCCGCAGCAGGCGCAGCTCCCGCACCAGCCAGGGCCGGCAGGTGTCCCGCTCCTCGGGGGTGGGCTTGTTGGCCGGCGGGGCGCAGTGCACGGGCGAGGTGACGCGCACGCCGTACAGCTCCAGGCCGTCCCCGGCGTGGGTGGAGCCCGGCTGCGAGGCGAGCCCCACGTCGTACAACGCCTGGTACAGCACGTCCCCGGAACGGTCCCCGGTGAACATCCGCCCGGTGCGGTTGCCGCCGTGGGCGGCGGGTGCCAGACCGACGATCAGCAGCCGGGCGTCCGCCGGCCCGAATCCGGGCACCGGCCTCCCCCAGTACGTCCAGTCCGCGAACGCGGCCCGCTTGGTCCGGGCGACCTCCTCCCGCCAGTCGACCAGCCGGGGGCAGGCACGGCAGCCGGCGATGCGCTGGTCGAGCCGGTCGAGGCCATGGGGGTCCATGGCTCCACCGTAGGTGTTCGGGGCGGGCGAAAACCCCGCACCACCGGCCGGGACCAAGGGTTAAGGTCGGGACCATGGCTTCTGAGAGTGCCGAGGACCCCAAGGTCGCCGCCGCCGTGGCCGCCGCCGAGGCGGCCGGCCCGCCGAGTGGCGAGTCCGTACGGATCGACAGCTGGATCTGGTCGGTACGGCTGGTCAAGACGCGGTCCCTCGGCGCCGCCGCCTGCAAGGGCGGGCACGTCCGGGTGAACGGCGAGCGCGTGAAGCCCTCCCACTCCCTCCGTGTCGGTGACGAGGTGCGGCTGCGGGCCGAGACCCGGGAGCGGGTCGTCGTCGTCAAGCGGCTGATCCGCAAGCGGGTCGGCGCCCCGGTGGCCGTCCAGTGCTACATCGACAACTCCCCGCCGCCCCCGCCCCGCGAGGCCGTCGCCCCCGCCGGCATCCGCGACCGCGGCACCGGCCGCCCCACCAAGCGCGACCGCCGAGAGATGGAACGGCTGCGCGGCCTGGGCGGCCCCACCCCGTTCGGTGGACACGCGGGACCGGGCGGGCCGGGCAGCGGCGGTGACCCGGGCGCCGCGCCCGGCGGAACCGGCAGGCGCGGTCGACCCATCGGACACGAGACGACCGGTGGGCGCAAGGCCCGCGGCAAGGGGACCGGGGGTACGGCCCGCCCGTGAACGCGGGGCCGGGCGGGCCGGGCAGCGGCGGTGACCCGGGCGCCGCTGCCCGGCGGAACCGGCAGGCGCGGTCGACCCGCCGGACGCGAGACGGCCGGTGGGCGCAAGGCCCGCGGCAAGGGGCCGTGAACCGGGGCGCGTGATCAGGTGTCGGACATCGGCACCGCCCTCACCCACATCCTGTCCTCCGTCAGGTAGCGGTCCACCTTCAGGCCCGTCTCCGCCAGTGCCTCCTCGAACTGCTCCCTCGTCAGGGGGCGGGCGCGGAACGTCTGGGTCCAGGTCGCGTCCGGGAACACGTACTCCGCGTGGACCGAGTCGACGCCGTCGCCCACCGGCTCCGCCGACACGATCCGCACGGTGAAGCCGGCCGGGTCGGCCCGCTCGCGCGGCACATCGGTGTGGTAGTCCTCGCCCTCCCGCTGGATCAGCACGCAGCCGCCCTTCGCCAGATGCCGCACGCAGGTGCGCAGCAGGCCCCGCCGCACCTCCACGTCCCCCGCGTGCACCAGGAACGACGCGAGCAGCACCACGTCGAACGTCTCACCGAGGTCGAGCCGCTCTATGGGTCCGCATATCGTCCGCGCCCCGCGCACCCGCTCCAGCATCTCCGCGGACTCGTCCACCGCCGTGACCTCGAAGCCGCGCTCCAGCAGCGCGTGGGTCATCCGCCCGACGCCGCTGCCCAGCTCCAGGATCCGCGCCCCCGCCGGCACCGCGGCGGCGATGACGTCCGGCTCGTCCCCGACAGGCAGCCGCGCGTACAGCTCCACCGCACAGCCGTCCGGGGTGATCGCCCCGGGGCCCGTCCCCTCATAGCCCTCACGCATTCTCAGTTCCATGCCCGTGAAACGGCCGGCGTCCGCACACCCGTTCCCCTTCCTCGCCGGTTCACCCGGCCGAGTGACACGTGGTCCTGGAGACGGTTCGGGGAACCCGGAACACACGGAAGCGGCGCGGACGGGGTGGTGATCGGGATGCGTACGGGCAGTGAGCCGGCGACCGCGCGCAGTGCTCTGCGGATGCGGTTCTGGCTGAGCGTGTGGGGCGTGGTCTGGACGGTGTCCGGGACCGTGGCGTTCGCGCTCGCGGGGCATCCGGGCTGGGCCCTCGTCTGCGGGCTGCTGTGGCTGGTCGTCACGGTCGACCTGGTCGTCGTCCTGCGGCACATCCGCCAGGGCCCGCATTACCAGCCGGGGCGCGATGTGCCCCCGTACCAGCCGCCGAGGAGCCGCCCGTAGCGCCGGCCGTCACTCGTCGAAGCGGGCCGCCTCCAGGTACTCCGGGTTCGGGTCCAGCGCGGCCGCCAGCCGGAAGTGTCGCTTGGCCGGGTGCGGGCGGCCCTGCCGCTGGTAGGTGCGGGCGAGCGCGAAGTGGGCGAAGGCGTTGTCCGGCTCGCGCTCCAGCACGAGGGAGAACTCCAGCTCGGCGGGGCGCAGCTGGGCCGCCGCGAAGAAGGCACGGGCACGCAGCAGCCGCGCGGCGGTGTTCTCCGGGTGGACGTCTATGACACCGTCGAGCAGCTTCACCGCGCCCCTCGGGTCCCGGGAGGCGAGCAGGTGCTCGGCGGCACGGAAGTCGATGACATGCGTTTCCGGCGTACGTCCGGTCGAACCGCTGGTCTCGGGCACGGCGGAGTCCTTCCCTCGCTGAACGGGTTCAACGCCCCGCCCGGCACCCGCTATTCCGGGTGGGAGGTCCGCGCCCGGTGGACGAGGTCGGCCCACACCTCCTTGACGCGCCGGTGCAGCTCGTCGAGGGGGACGTCGTTGTCGATGACGATGTCGGCGATCTCCCGGCGCTGCTCGCGGGTCGCCTGGGCGGCCATCCGCGCGCGTGCGTCCTCCGCCGTCATGCCGCGCCGGCCGACGAGCCGGTCGAGCTGGGTCTCCGGGCTCGCGTCGACGACGATCACGAGGTCGTAGAGGGGGGCCAGGCCGTTCTCCGCGAGGAGGGGGACGTCGTGGATCACGACGGCGTCCTCGGCGGCGGCCTCCTCCAGCTCGCGGGAACGGGCGCCCACCAGGGGGTGGACGATCGAGTTGAGGACGGCCAGCCTCTCCGGGTCGGCGAAGACGATGGAACCCAGCCTGGGCCGGTCGAGCCTGCCGTCCTCGGTGAGGACCTCCGCGCCGAAGGCGTCCACGACCGCCGCGAGACCGGGCGTCCCCGGTTCGACGACCTCACGCGCGATCCGGTCCGCGTCGATCAGCACGGCCCCGCACTCGACGAGCAGCCGCGACACCTCACTCTTGCCGGCACCGATCCCGCCGGTCAGGCCCACTTTCAGCATGGGGGACAGCCTAGGGCGTCAGCCGTCGCCCTCGCGCTCCGCCAGGAAGCGTTCGAACTCGCGGCCGATCTCGTCCGCCGACGGGATGTCCACCGGCTCGGCGAGCATGTTGCCCCGGCTCTCCGCGCCCGCCGCCGCGTCGTACTGGTGCTCCAGACCCTGGACGAGGGCGGTGAGTTCGTCGTCGCCCTCCTGGATCTGGCGGTCGATCTCCGTCTGGGTGCGGTGGGCGTCGGTGCGCAGCGCGTGCGCGACGCCGGGCAGGACCAGTCCCGTCGCGGCCGTGATGGCCTCCAGGGCGGTCAGTGCCGCGTCCGGGTAGGGGGAGCGGGCGATGTAGTGCGGCACGTGCGCGGCGACGCCCAGGACGTCGTGCCCGGCCTGCATGAGCCGGTACTCGACGAGCGCCTCGGCGCTGCCCGGCACCTGTGCCTCGTCGAAGACGCTGCCGGCCACCGGGACGAGGTCGGCGCGGTTGCCGTGCGGGGTGAGGCCGACGGGCCGGGTGTGCGGGACGCCCATGGGGATGCCGTGGAAGTTCACCGACAGGCGCACGCCGAGCCGCTCCACGATCTGCTGGACGGCGGCGGCGAAGCGCTCCCACTCCACGTCCGGTTCGGGCCCGGAGAGCAGCAGGAAGGGCGCTCCCGTGGCGTCCTGGACGAGGCGCACCTCGATGGCGGGCACCTCGTAGTCGCTCCACCGGTCGCGGGTGAAGGTCAGCAGCGGGCGGCGGGCGCGGTAGTCGACGAGCCGGTCGTGGTCGAACCGGGCGACGACCTGGTGGGGCAGCGAGTCGAGCAGCCGGTCGACGATCTGGTCCCCGGTCTCCCCCGCGTCGATGTATCCGTCGAAGTGGTAGAGCATGACAAGTCCGGCCGACTCCTGGGCCAGCGCCATGTCGACGACACCGAGCCCCTTCGGCTCCCACGCGTACAAACCCTGCGGATCAAGCACAGTGACCGCTCCTCCTCATGTCCGTACACCACAACATGGCACGCACCACTGACATTCCCCGACGAGAACAACTCCCCGGAGAGCGCGGGGAACTTCTCCTGGGGGCCCGGGCGACTCCCTGGGGGGCGCGGGCGCGGGGACCTTCTCATCAGGACCGCGGGCAGCGCCCCGAAAGGGGCGCGGGGAACTGCGCGACAAGCCCCCACCGGCCGGCAGCCGACCCGCAACTCTTCAGGGGCGCGGGGCCGTATCGATATGCGGCTCCGCCGCGTGGGCGCGAACCCCCCCACCGGGCCGCAGCCCGGAACACAGCACTGAGGGGCCGCACCTCGAAAGGTGCGGCCCCTCAGTCAACGGCTAGGCGTCAGTGGAGAGCGTCAGCTCTGCCCACCCGCCAGCTTCTCCCGCAGCGCGGCAAGCGCCTCGTCCGAAGCCAGCGCACCGGACTGGTCGCCACCCTCGGAGGAGTACGAACCGCCACCGGACGCGACCGGAGCGGCGGCCTCGCCACCCTCGGCAGCGGCCTTCTCGTCCGCCTCGCGGGACTTGATGACCTGCGCCTGGTGCTGCTCGAAGCGCTGCTGCGCCTCGGCGTACTGGGTCTCCCACGCCTCGCGCTGGGTCTCGTAGCCCTCGAGCCAGTCGTTGGTCTCGGGGTCGAAGCCCTCGGGGTAGATGTAGTTGCCCTGGTCGTCGTAGGACGCGGCCATGCCGTACAGGGTCGGGTCGAACTCGACCGCCGACGGGTCGGCACCGAAGGCCTCGTTGGCCTGCTTCAGCGAGAGGCTGATGCGACGGCGCTCGAGGTCGATGTCGATGACCTTGACGAAGATCTCGTCGTTGACCTGGACGACCTGCTCCGGGATCTCCACGTGGCGCTCGGCCAGCTCGGAGATGTGGACCAGACCCTCGATGCCCTCGTCCACGCGGACGAACGCACCGAACGGAACCAGCTTCGTGACCTTGCCGGGCACGACCTGGCCGATCTGGTGGGTGCGGGCGAACTGCTGCCACGGGTCTTCCTGGGTCGCCTTCAGCGACAGGGAGACGCGCTCGCGGTCCATGTCGACGTCGAGGACCTCGACCGTGACCTCCTGGCCGACCTCGACGACCTCGGAGGGGTGGTCGATGTGCTTCCAGGACAGCTCGGAGACGTGGACCAGACCGTCGACGCCACCCAGGTCCACGAAGGCACCGAAGTTGACGATCGAGGAGACGACGCCGGAACGGACCTGCCCCTTCTGGAGGGTGGTGAGGAACGTCTGGCGGACCTCGGACTGGGTCTGCTCCAGCCAGGCACGGCGGGACAGGACCACGTTGTTGCGGTTCTTGTCCAGCTCGATGATCTTGGCCTCGAGCTCCTTGCCCACGTAGGGCTGGAGGTCGCGGACACGACGCATCTCGACGAGGGAGGCCGGCAGGAAGCCACGGAGGCCGATGTCGAGGATGAGACCACCCTTGACGACCTCGATGACGGTACCGGTGACGATGCCGTCCTCTTCCTTGATCTTCTCGATGGTGCCCCAGGCACGCTCGTACTGGGCGCGCTTCTTCGAGAGGATCAGGCGGCCTTCCTTGTCCTCCTTCTGGAGGACGAGGGCCTCGATCTCGTCACCGACGGCGACGACCTCGTTGGGGTCGACGTCGTGCTTGATCGAGAGCTCGCGGCTCGGGATGACACCTTCGGTCTTGTAACCGATGTCGAGCAGGACCTCGTCCCGGTCGACCTTCACGATGACGCCGTCGACGATGTCGCCGTCGTTGAAGTACTTGATCGTCTCGTCGATCGCGGCGAGGAACGCTTCCTCGTTACCGATGTCGTTGACCGCAACCTGCGGGGTGGTGGCGGTGGTCTCGGTGCTGCTCGTCATGTGGGAAAGGGCTCCGGTACGGACATTGAAGTCGTAGGTACTGCTACGCCGGAGCCCGTTTCGCTCTGCAGAAGCCGGACAGCCAAGGAAGCGCATCACCGTCCACCGGTGATGACACCTCGAGAACCGAGGGGACATACAACAGATGCGAGCGCAGCCTGCTACGTCTGAGGTGCGCAGGCTCGCAGCGCAACTTGTAGCATACGGGGGCTGCCGGGCATGGTCAATGCGCGAAGCCGCCCACCCGGGGCGGATCGCCTCATAACCGGCACAACTACGGTCTCCCGAGGCCACGGAGGGGCGACGAGACCCCTGCGGCGACACGCCGGGGACCGGCCGGCTGGACGGAAGAGTACGACGAGGGAGCCGATCATCCAAGAGCCCGAAGCGCCCGAACCGGAGGCGACCCGGCGGCAGGCCGGTGTCACGGAGAGCTCACGCGCCAACCGGGGCTGGTGGGACCGCAACGCGGACGAGTACCAGATCGAGCACGGCACGTTCCTCGGCGACGACCGCTTCGTGTGGGGACCCGAGGGGCTGGACGAGGTGGAGGCGGAGCTGCTCGGCCCGCCGGAGGAACTGAAGGGGCGGGACGTCCTGGAACTGGGCGCCGGCGCGGCGCAGTGCTCGCGCTGGCTGGCCGGGCAGGGGGCGAGGCCGGTGGCACTGGACATCTCGCACCGGCAGTTGCAGCACGCGCTGCGGATCGGCGGGCCGGTCCCGCTGGTGTGCGCGGACGCGGGGGCGCTGCCGTTCGCGGACGGCTCCTTCGACCTGGTCTGCTCGGCGTACGGGGCGCTGCCCTTCGTGGCCGATCCGCGGCTGGTGCTGCGCGAGGTGCGGCGGGTGCTGCGGCCCGGCGGCCGGCTGGTCTTCTCGGTCACGCACCCGATCCGCTGGGCGTTCCCGGACGAGCCGGGCCCTGAGGGGCTGAGCGTGTCCGCGTCGTACTTCGACCGCACGCCCTACGTCGAGCAGGACGAGGGGGGCCGCGCGGTGTACGTGGAGCACCACAGGACGCTCGGGGACCGCGTCCGTGACGTCGTCACCTCGGGGTTCCGGCTGGTGGACCTGGTGGAGCCGGAGTGGCCGGCCTGGAACACCTCCGAGTGGGGCGGCTGGTCGCCGCTGCGCGGGAACCTGATCCCGGGGACGGCGATCTTCGTGTGCGTACGGGACTGAGTGCGTGATCCGTTACGACGCCCTGGACGCCCTTCCGGTGCGCGAGGCCCTGCCGGGGCTGACCGACGCGCTCGACGCGCACGGCACCGCCGTACTGGTGGCGCCGCCCGGCACCGGCAAGACGACACTGGTGCCGTTGGCGCTGGCGGGGCTGCTCGGGGACGGGCCCGCGCGGCGGGTGGTGGTCGCCGAGCCGCGGCGGATCGCGGCCCGCGCGGCGGCACGGCGGATGGCGTGGCTGCTGGGCGAGCGGGTCGGCGAGTCGGTCGGTTTCACCGTGCGCGGGGAGCGGACGGTGGGGCGGCACACGCGCGTGGAGGTCGTGACGACCGGTGTGCTCCTCCAGCGCCTCCAGCGCGACCAGGAGCTGTCCGGGGTGGACGTGGTGGTGCTCGACGAGTGCCACGAGCGGCATCTGGACGCGGACACGGCGGCGGCGTTCCTGTGGGACGTGCGCGAGGCGCTGCGCCCGGAGCTGCGGCTGGTGGCCGCGTCGGCGACGACGGACGCGGAGGGCTGGGCGCGGCTGCTGGGGGACGCGCCGGTGGTCCGGGCGCGCGGTGCCGCGTTCCCGGTGGACGTGGTGTGGGCGCCGCCCGCGCGTGCGGTACGGCCGCCGCACGGGATGCGGGTCGATCCGGCGCTGCTGACGCACGTGGCGTCGGTGGTGCGGCGGGCGCTGGCGGAACGGGACGGGGACGTGCTGGCGTTCCTGCCGGGGGTCGGCGAGATCGCCAGGGTGGCCGGGCGGCTCGGGGGGCTCGGGGACGTCGACGTGCTCCAGGTGCACGGGCGGGCGCCGGCCGCCGTGCAGGACGCGGTGCTGTCCGTCGGGGAGCGGCGCCGGGTGGTGCTGGCGACCTCGGTCGCCGAGTCGTCGCTGACGGTTCCCGGGGTGCGGGTGGTCGTGGACTCCGGGCTGGCGCGCGAACCGCGCGTGGACCACGCGCGGGGGCTCAGCGCGCTGGCGACGGTACGGGCCTCCCGCGCGGCGGGGCTCCAGCGGGCGGGGCGGGCCGGACGTGAGGCGCCGGGGACGGTGTACCGGTGCTGGGCGGAGGCGGAGGACGCGCGGCTGCCGCGGTTCCCCTCCCCCGAGATCAAGGTGGCCGACCTGACGGCGTTCGCGCTCCAGGCGGCCTGCTGGGGCGATCCGGACGCCTCGGGGCTGGCACTGCTGGATCCCCCGCCGGCCGGGGCGATGGCGGCGGCCCGCTCCGTCCTGACGGCGATCGGCGCGGTGGGTCCCGACGGGCGGGCCGGCGAGCGCGGGACACGGCTGGCCCGCCTGGGCCTGCACCCGCGCCTGGGCCGCGCCCTGCTGGACGCGGCACCGGCGGTGGGCCCGGCCCTCGCGGCCGAGGTGGTCGCCCTGATCAGCGAGGAGCCGCCGAGGGAGTACGGCGACGACCTCACCGCCGCACTGCGGACCGCCCGGCGCGGCGGCGACGCGTACACCGCGCGGTGGCGCAAGGAGGCCGACCGCCTCCGCGGTCTCGTCTCCGAGCCCACGCGGCCCTCCCCGCCGACACCGGCGGACCGGTCCGGCACCCATGCCGCCCCCGTCCAGCCCCCGGGGCAGGCGGCAGGGGGCGACACCCGGGGCATCGGCACACCGGACACGCCCGCACCGGGTCCCCCACGGCCGACGGCCGGCAGGGACGGCGCCGGGGTCGTCGGCGGCGCGGGCACGTCCGCCTCGGGCACCCCGCGGGGGCCGGGCGGTGGGGACGGAGCCGGTTTCCGGCCTGTCGTCGGGGGCGGGGAGGACCTGCGGGTCGGGTTCGTCGTCGCGTTGGCTTTTCCCGAGCGGGTGGCCCGTGCGGAGGGCGGCTCGTATCTGATGGTGGGTGGGACGCGGGCCGAGGTGGGGGCGGGGTCGCGGCTGCGGGGGGCCGAGTGGGTCGCCGTCGCCGTCGCCGACCGGCCCGTGGGGCGGGGGCACGCGCGCGTGCAGCTCGGGGGCGTCGTCGACGAGGGGGTCGCGCGGGTCGCGGCGGGGGCGTTGCTGGAGCACCGGGAGGAAGTGGGCTGGGGCGACGGGGACGTCGTCGCGCGGCGGGTCGAGCGGCTCGGGGCGGTGGAGGTGGCCGTACGGGCGTACGCCGACGCCGGCCCCTCGCTCGTACGGGACGCGCTGCTGGACGGGCTGCGGCGGGAGGGGTTCGGGCTGCTGCGGTGGCCGGCCGGGGCCGCCGTACTGCGGCAGCGGCTGGCGTTCCTGCGCGGCCGGCTCGGCGCGCCGTGGCCCGATGTCTCCGACGAGGCGCTGCACGCGCGCGTGGCGGAGTGGCTGGAGCCGGAACTGAGCCGGGCCCGGCGACGGGCCGACCTCGGGCGGATCGACGCCGGGCAGGCGCTCGCGCGGCTGCTGCCCTGGGCCTCCGGCGAGGCCGTACGGCTCGACGAGCTCGCCCCCGAGCGGATCACCGTGCCCAGTGGGTCCGGAATCCGGATCGACTACTCCGACCCGGAGCAGCCGGTGCTCGCGGTCAAGCTCCAGGAGATGTTCGGGCTCCAGGAGTCGCCCCGGGTGGCCGGGGTGCCGCTGCTGGTGCACCTGCTGTCCCCGGCCGGGCGGCCCGCCGCCGTGACCGCCGACCTCGCCTCGTTCTGGCGGGACGGCTACAAGGGCGTACGGGCCGAACTGCGCGGGCGCTATCCCAGGCACCCCTGGCCGGAGGATCCGGCCACCGCCGAGCCGACCCGGCACACCAACGCGCGGCTCAGGCGGTGATCCGGTCGTTCCGGTTCCGTCAGACGGCGGGGCTCGCCGACGGGCTGGTGGACGGGGCCGGGGTCTCCGTCCCGGCCGGGGGCTCCGTCTGGGCCGGCGGCGCCGCCACGGTCAGGTCGATCGTGACGGTCGCTCCGCCCGCGGTGGTGACGAGGAGCCGGAACGTGCCCTCGGTGTCGTCCGCGTAGAGCCGAGGCAGCTTCAGCAGGCCGTCCGCGTCCGTCGTCAGACCGCCCAGGGTGCGTACGGCCCTGCCGTCGGCGTCCTTGAAGTAGGGGCCCTTGTCGTTCTCGGCCGTGTCCTCGGCCGACTTGACGATCGTCGCGGTGGCGGCGACCTTGTCGGCGGCCACGCCCTCGTACGTGGCCTTCAGCTCGACCGCCTCCGCGAACTCGCCGCCCGGCGTGCAGGTCAGCTCCTTCGTACCGGTGCGGACGAGGGTGTCGGCGGCGCGCTCGGTGACGGTCGCCCGGTAGGTGACGCCCTCGACCGTACGGCCGACCACCGTGGCCCGGACGCTGACGGAGCCGGTCTTCTCCCCCGCCTGGAGCGTGGGGGCCACGGCGACGCCCGAGCTGTCGGTGACGACGGTGGCCACGCTCTCGCCGCCGGTGAAGGTGGTGTCGGTGTCACCGACGATGGTGAACCGGATCCGCACCTTGGCCACGGCCTTGCCGGCGTCCGTCTCCGCGCGGGCGCTCATCCGCTCGGTGAACGCGTCGCCCGCCATCGCGGTGAACTGCACGTCACCGGCGGCCTCCAGGTGGTCCACCGTGTCGGTGGGGGTGGGCGGGGTGGTGGTGGGCGGGGTGGTGGTGGGCGGGGTGGTGGTGGGCGGCGGCGTGCTCGGGCTGCCGGAGTCGGCCGGCTTCTCCGGCTTCGGGCTGGGCTTCAGCGACGGCGACGTGCTCGGCGACGTGCTCGGCACCGTCGGGGAAGGACGCACCGTGCTGGTGCTGTCGCTGCGGTCCGTGGGCAGCGTGCCGGTGCCGTCGGGGATCTCGTGCGTGCCCCTGCGGTAGTACTCCAGCCACGACATGACGGTGTTCAGGTACTCCGTCGACTGGTTGTAGCTGAGGATCGCCCGGTCGAGGTCCCGCTGGTCGGACAGGTCCCAGTCGAAGCGGCACAGGTAATGGCCGGCGGCGAGGGCCGCGTCGTAGATGTTGTTGGGGTCCTCACGGCCGTCGCCGTTGCCGTCGCGGCCCGCCCACTCCCAGGTGGAGGGGATGAACTGCATGGGGCCGACGGCCTGGTCGTAGGAGCTGTTGCCGTCGTAGGCACCGTTGTCGGTGTCCTTGATGAGGGCGAAGCCGTTGCCGTCGAGCTGGGGGCCGAGGATGGGCGAGAGGGTGGTGCCGTCGGCGTCGACGCGTCCGCCGCGGGCCTGACCGGACTCCACCTTGCCGATGGCGGCGAGGAGTTGCCAGGGCAGGTTGCAGCCGGGCTTCTTCTCGCGCAGCGTCGCCTCGGCCCGCTTGTAGGCGTCGAGGACGGTCGCGGGTATGCCGGCCTCGGTCACGCCGGACGTGTCCGTCCCGGTGCTCGCGGACGGGGCGGGGTTGGGGCTGTTGAGCGGCGGCAGGTCCGTGTAGTAGGGCGAGTTGCCGGTCGCGCCGGCGGCAGCGGCCTCCTCGGGTGAGGGCGTGGCGTCCGAGGTGGTCTGCCCTCCCTGACCCTCCGTCGTCGCACCGGGGGCCTGGGACGCGGCCAGGGCCGCCACCGCCGCCGCGGCGACGGCGGTGGTCGTCACTCCCTTGCGCAGCCTCCTGCCGAATTGCGCCGCCATAGAGTGAGCCCCTCCCGTGAACGCCGTGACGTCCGTCAGCCTGTGTTGTGTTCGCCCTGTTGTGACGATCTACCCGCCCCACTGGTTGCCCTCCTGCGGGCATCCGGCACGACGGCCCTCGCGACCCTACGACAACTTCCTTTGCCCGGACACCCGTTCATGCCCGATATTCACCGGTTCACCACGTTCCCGCAGGGCGGGGGCCGGTGCGGGGCGTCGCGCATACTGGGGCCTGCCGATCAGGTGGGCCCGCGGGCCCGGTCAACCACTGTCACGAGGAGCCGCGTTGCCGTTCACGCTGAGCCATGCGGCGGCGGTGCTGCCCGCCGTGCGCACGGACGGGAGCGGGCGGGGCCCCCTGGTTCCCGCCGTACTGGTCGCGGGCAGCTTCGCACCCGACATGACCTATTACGCGGCGAGTGTCCTGTCCGGGGCGATGGAGTTCGGTGACGTCACCCATGCGTTCCGGGGTGTGTTCACGGTCGACGTGCTCATCGCCTGGGCGCTGGTGGGGCTGTGGCTGCTGGTGCGCGAACCGCTGGTGGCGCTGTTGCCGCGGGCCCGGCAGGGTCGGGCGGCGGCGCTGCTGCGCTGCGGGGCGCCGCGTGCGCGGACGCGGCCGTCGCTGGTGGCGCGCTGGTACCTCTCGGCCGTGGTGGGGGCGTTGACGCATGTGGTCTGGGACGCGTTCACGCATCTCGACCGGTGGGGGATGCGGGTGTTTCCCGTGCTGGGCGAGAAGGTGGCGGGGTCGCCGCTGTACTGGTACCTGCAGTACGGCGGTTCGGCGGTGGCCGCGGTCGTCATCGCGCTGTTCGTGGTGCGGGCGCTGCGGCGGACGGCCCCGGAGAGCGAGCCGGTGGGGGTGCCCGCGCTGTCCGCCGGGGACCGGTGGTGGGCCGTCGCGCTGCTCGGCGGGTGCGCGGCGGCGGCCGCGGTGCAGCGGGCCTCGCGGTGGTGGGCCCACTGGGGCTCGGCCGCGAAGCCCTGGGAACTGATTCCGACGGTGTGCTTCGGGGCGGGCGCGGGGCTGGTCCTCGCACTGCCGCTGTACGCGGTGGCCGTCAGGGTGTGGCGTCCGGCCACGGGGGTCCCTGCGGGCGCCGGTGCGCGGCGGCCGGACCGTACGGGCGCACGCTGAGGGTGTCGCTCGCCGCGACGAACACGGTGACGGTGCGGACCGGGCGGGGGCGGGGCAGCAGGGTGAGCACGAGGGTGAGGTAGGCGCGGGCCAGCTCGGCCCACAGCCGCCACGGCGGCTGCTCGACCGTGAGGGCCCCGGCGGTGGGGGTGCGGGCGGTTCGCCGACGGCCGTCGGCGATACGGCGGCCGAGGTCCGCCGTGGCGCTGCGCAGCGCGGTCGCGAGGGTGGCGGGGACGCGGGCGGTACTTGCGGAGGCCGCGAAGACCGGGGCCGGCGGGGACAGTGTGCGTCCGCCGGGGCGCGGGGGTGCGTTGCCTGCCGCTGTGCGGTGAAGCATGCGTATACCCATGCATGGCATGGTGTCCGGCCCTGCGGGCGGGGGCTTTCCCGCGGGGGCCACGCGAGTGAAGGTTTCCGGTCCGGGGGCTGTGCCCCGGACCCCCTCCGGCCCTGAACGGGCCTCGTCCTCAAACGCCGGACGGGCTGGAGTTCGGCCCTGGACGGGCCTCGTCCTCAAACGCCGGACAGGCTGGAAGCACAGGCCTCGTCCCCAAACTCCCCCGGACGGGCTGGAAGCGCAGGCCTCGTCCCCAAACTCCCCCAGGCAGGCTGGAAGCGCAGGCCTCGGCCTCGGACTCTCCCAGAGGGGGACCCCCGCCCCCGGACGGGCTGGATCAGCCCCTCCGGCGTTCGAGGAGCGGGGGTACGGGGGCTGAGCCCCCGGAAGGGCTAGTGCGCCGCCGACTCCCAGTCCGGGCCCGCGCCCACCGAGACGCCCAGGGGGACCCTGAGCTCGACCGCGGACGCCATTTCGCGGCGGACCAGGTCCTCCACCGCGGTGCGCTCGCCGGGGGCCAGTTCCAGGACGATTTCGTCGTGGACCTGGAGGAGCGTGCGGGAGCGCAGGTCCGCCTCGCGCAGGGCGCGGTCCACGTTCAGCATGGCGATCTTGACGATGTCCGCCGCCGTGCCCTGGATCGGCGCGTTCAGCGCCATGCGCTCCGCCGCCTCGCGGCGCTGGCGGTTGTCGCTGTTGAGGTCCGGCAGGTAGCGGCGGCGGCCGAAGAGCGTCGCCGTGTAGCCGGTCGCCCTCGCCTCGTCGACGACCCGGCGCAGATAGTCCCGTACGCCGCCGAAGCGCTCGAAGTACGCGTCCATCAGGGCGCGCGCCTCCGCCGCCTCGATGTTCAGCTGCTGGGAGAGGCCGAAGGCCGACAGCCCGTACGCCAGCCCGTACGACATCGCCTTGATCTTGCGGCGCATCTCCGCGTCCACCGCGGACCGCTCGACGGAGAACACCTGCGCCGCCGCCGTGGTGTGCAGGTCCTCGCCCGAGGTGAACGCCTCGATCAGGCCGGCGTCCTCGGAGAGGTGGGCCATCACGCGCAGTTCGATCTGGCTGTAGTCGGCCGTGAGGAGCGACTCGAAGCCCTCGCCGACGACGAAGCCGCGGCGGATCGCGCGGCCCTCGTCCGTGCGGACCGGGATGTTCTGGAGGTTGGGGTCCGTCGAGGAGAGCCGGCCCGTCGCGGCGACGGTCTGGTTGAACGTGGTGTGGATACGGCCGTCCGCGGCGATCGTCTTGATCAGGCCCTCGACGGTGACGCGCAGCTTCGCCTGCTCACGGTGGCGGAGCATGATCACCGGCAGTTCGTTGTCGGTCTGCGTGGCGAGCCAGGCCAGGGCGTCGGCGTCCGTGGTGTAGCCGGTCTTCGTCCGCTTCGTCTTCGGCAGGGCCAGCTCGCCGAAGAGGACCTCCTGGAGCTGCTTGGGCGAGCCCAGGTTGAACTCGTGCCCCGCCGCCGCGTGTGCCTCCTTCACCGCCTGCTGCACGGCGCCCGCGAACATCTGCTCCATCGCCTGGAGGTGCTCCCGGTCGGCCGCGATGCCGTGCCGTTCCATGCGGGCGAGCAGCGCGGACGTGGGCAGCTCCATGTCGCGGAGCAGGTCCGCCGCGCCCACTTCCTCGAGGCGGCCCTCGAAGGCCCCGCCCAGGTCGAGGATGGCGCGGGCCTGCACCATCAGCGCCTCGGCCTGGGCGCTGTCGTCCGCGCCGAAGGCGAGCTGACCGTCGGGCGCGGCGGCGGGCGCCAGCTCGCGGTGCAGGTACTCCAGGGACAGCGCGTCCAGGTCGAAGGAGCGGCGGCCCGGCTTCACCAGGTACGCGGCGAGCGCGGTGTCCATGGTGACGCCCTCGATGGTCCAGCCGTGCTCGGCGAAGACCCGCATCGCGCCCTTGGCGTTGTGGAACACCTTGGGGCGGGCCGCGTCGGCGAGCCAGGCCGCGAGCGCCCGCTCGTCGGCCTCGTCCAGCTCGGACGGGTCGAACCAGGCGGCCGGTCCGGCGGCCGTGGCCAGCGCGACCTCGGCGACCGAGCCGGTACCGAGGGCCCAGGTGTCGACCGTGGCGACGCCGAGCGGGCCGGTGCCGTGCTCGGTGAGCCAGGCGGTCAGCTCGCCGGTGCCCAGCACCGTGCCGTCCAGCTCCACGCCCTCCGCGACGACCGGGGTGGTCTCGGCCTCCTCCGCGCCCGGGTCGACGGCGAACAGCCGCTCGCGCAGCGACGGGTTCCTGATCTCCAGGGTGTCCAGGATCATCACCACGGCCTTGCGGTCGTAGGCGGTCCGCGCCAGGTCGAGGACGCCCTTGGGCAGCTCGACGGCGCGCTCCAGCTCGGTGAGGCGGCGGTTGAGCTTGACCGCCTCCAGGTGGTCGCGCAGGTTCTGCCCGGCCTTGCCCTTGACCTCCTCGACGCGCTCGACCAGCTCGGCGAAGGAACCGAACTGGTTGATCCACTTCGCGGCCGTCTTCTCGCCGACGCCGGGGATGCCGGGCAGGTTGTCCGACGGGTCGCCGCGCAGCGCCGCGAAGTCGGGGTACTGGGCGGGGGTCAGGCCGTACTTCTCGACGACCTTCTCCGGGGTGAACCGGGTCAGCTCGGAGACGCCCTTCGTCGGGTACAGCACCGTGGTGTGCTCGGAGACGAGCTGGAAGGAGTCGCGGTCGCCGGTGACGATCAGCACCTCGAAGCCCTCGGCCTCGGCCTGGGTGGCGAGGGTGGCGATGATGTCGTCCGCCTCGAAGCCCTCGACGGCGAAGCGGTCGGCGTGCATCGCGTCGAGGAGCTCGCCGATGAGTTCGACCTGGCCCTTGAACTCGTCCGGGGTCTTGGAGCGGTTCGCCTTGTACTCGGTGAACTCCTCCGAGCGCCAGGTCTTGCGGGAGACGTCGAAGGCCACGGCGAAGTGGGTGGGGGCCTCGTCACGGAGGGTGTTGGCCAGCATCGACGCGAAGCCGTAGATCGCGTTGGTCGGCTGGCCCGTCGCGGTGGTGAAGTTTTCCGCGGGCAGCGCGAAGTACGCGCGGTACGCGAGGGAGTGCCCGTCCATGAGCATCAGGCGGGGGCGGGGGCCGGTGGGGGGCTGGTCGGTCTTCTTCGATGCTGTGTCTGCCACGTGTCCGATCCTGCCACGTGGCACTGACAGTGGGGGGCGGGTGTGGGTCGTGGGGTCGATTCGCCCCCTCCGCCCCTTCCCTCCCCCAATCTCGACTTCGCTCGAGCGGGAGGTGCCCCCATCGTCCCCGGGGCTGCGCCCCGGACCCCTTAGGCCCTGCGGGCCTCGTCCTCCACCGTCGGACGGACTGGAAGCGCGGGCCTCGTCCTCCGCCTTCGGACGGGCTGGAAGGGCGTGGCAGGATCGGGGGTCCACCTCATACGTGTATGTGGAACAGGAGTGCGCGATGGCAGCGAAGCCTCCCAAGGGGGATCCGGTTCAGGACGCGCCGCAGGTCGGCGGGCCGAAGCATGCTGCCGCGGGGCTGCCGGCGGTCGGGCACACCCTGCGGATGGCCCAGCGGCAGATGGGTGTGAAGCGGACGGCGCTGACGCTGCTCAGCGTGAATCAGAAGGACGGCTTCGACTGCCCGGGGTGCGCCTGGCCGGAGCCGGAGCACCGGCACCGCGCGGAGTTCTGCGAGAACGGGGCGAAGGCGGTGGCCGAGGAGGCCACCCTGCGCCGGGTCACCCCGGAGTTCTTCGCCGCGCACTCCGTCGCCGACCTGTCCGGCCGCAGCGGTTACTGGCTGGGGCAGCAGGGGCGGCTGACGCACCCCATGTACCTGCCCGAGGGCGGTGAGCACTACGAGCCGGTCACCTGGGAGCGGGCCTTCGACATCGTCGCCGAGGAGATCGCCGCCCTCTCCTCCCCGGACGAGGCCGTCTTCTACACCTCCGGGCGCACCAGCAACGAGGCCGCCTTCCTCTACCAGCTCTTCGCCCGCCGGCTCGGCACCAACAACCTGCCGGACTGCTCCAACATGTGCCACGAGTCGTCCGGCTCGGCCCTGTCGGAGACGATCGGCGTCGGCAAGGGCAGCGTCCTGCTGGAGGACCTCCACAAGGCCGACCTGATCATCGTCGCCGGCCAGAACCCCGGCACCAACCATCCGCGCATGCTGTCCGCCCTGGAGAGGGCCAAGGCGAACGGCGCGCGGATCGTCAGCGTCAACCCGCTGCCCGAGGCGGGCCTGGAGCGCTTCAAGAACCCGCAGACCGCCAAGGGGCTCACCACCGGCGCCGCCCTGACCGACCTGTTCCTGCAGATCCGCATCGGCGGCGACCAGGCCCTGTTCCGCCTCCTCAACAAGCTGATCCTGGAGACGCCCGGCGCGGTCGACGAGGAGTTCGTGCGCGCGCACACGCACGGCTACGAGGAGTTCGCCGAGGCCGCGCGCGCCGCCGACTGGGACGGGACGCTCACCGCGACCGGTCTCACGCGCGGGGACATCGAGCGGTGTCTGCGGATGGTCCTCGAGTCGAAGCGCGTCATCGTCTGCTGGGCGATGGGGCTCACCCAGCACAAGCACTCGGTGCCGATCATCCGCGAGGTCGTCAACTTCCTCCTGCTGCGCGGCAACATCGGCCGTCCGGGTGCGGGAGTCTGCCCGGTGCGCGGTCACTCGAACGTGCAGGGCGACCGCACCATGGGCATCTTCGAGCGGCCCGCGCCCGCGTTCCTGGACGCCCTGGAGAAGGAGTTCGGCTTCGCGCCCCCGCGCGAGCACGGTTTCGACGTCGTACGGGCCATCCGGGCGCTGCGCGACGGCAGGGCGAAGGTCTTCTTCGCCATGGGCGGCAACTTCGTCTCCGCCTCCCCCGACACGGAGGTCACCGAGGCCGCGATGCGCCGGGCGCGGCTGACGGTGCACGTGTCGACCAAGCTGAACCGCTCGCACACCGTCACGGGCGCGCGTGCCCTGATCCTGCCGACGCTCGGCCGCACCGAGCGCGATGTCCAGGGCGGGGGCGAGCAGTTCGTGACGGTCGAGGACTCCATGGGCATGGTGCACGCCTCGCGCGGGCGCCTGGAACCGGCGAGCGGGCGGCTGCTGTCGGAGCCGGCCATCGTGTGCCGGCTGGCCCGCCGCGTGCTCGGCGAGGACGACACGGTGCCGTGGGAGGAGTTCGAGAAGGACTACGCGACGATCCGCGACCGCATCGCACGGGTGATCCCCGGTTTCGAGGACTTCAACGCGCGCGTGGCGCGTCCCGGGGGGTTCGCGCTGCCGCACGCCCCGCGCGACGAGCGCCGCTTCCCCACCGCCACCGGCAAGGCCAACTTCACCGCCGCGCCGGTGGAGTTCCCCGAGCCGCCCAAGGGCCGGCTGCTGCTGCAGACGCTGCGCTCGCACGACCAGTACAACACCACGATCTACGGTCTCGACGACCGCTACCGGGGTATCAGGAACGGCCGTCGGGTGGTCCTGGTCAATCCGGAGGACGCGCGGGAGCTGCGGCTGGCGGACGGCGCCTACGTCGATCTGGTCGGCGAGTGGAAGGACGGTGTGGAGCGCAGGGCGCCCGGGTTCCGCGTCGTGCACTATCCGACGGCGCGGGGGTGCGCGGCGGCGTACTACCCGGAGACCAACGTCCTGGTGCCGCTGGACGCCACCGCGGACACCAGCAACACCCCGGCCAGCAAGTCCGTCGTGGTGCGTCTGGAACAATCGGCGACCGACTGAGCGTTCGCTCAGCAGACAGCCGTACCGACGCACGACGAAGGAGCCGGGCCCATGGGAGAGCAGCAGAAGGTGACGTTCCCGCAGGAGGTCGTCGACGAGTACGCCGCGCTCGGTGTGGACCTGCCGGCGCTGTTCTCGGCGGGTCACCTGGGCACGCGCATGGGCGTGCAGATCCTGGAGGCGTCGGCGGAGCGGGTCGTCGGGACGATGCCGGTGGAGGGCAACACCCAGCCGTACGGGCTGCTGCACGGCGGCGCGTCCGCCGTACTGGCGGAGACGCTGGGGTCGGTGGGGTCGATGCTGCACGGCGGCAGCTCCAGGATCGCCGTCGGGGTCGACCTCAACTGCACGCACCACCGCGGCGTCCGCTCCGGCCTGGTCACCGGCGTCGCCACTCCGGTGCACCGGGGGCGGTCCACGGCGACGTACGAGATCGTCATCACCGACGAGGCGGACAAGCGGGTGTGCACCGCGCGCCTGACCTGCCTGCTGCGGGACGTCCGGCCCGGCGAGGGGGAACAGGCGGCGGGCTGACGGCCGTCGGGGATGCGGGGGGCATCCGCTCCGCATCCCCGTTGCCGCGGGGCGGTGACCGCCCTACGGTGCGGGCATGGGACGGGGAGGCACCTCTCGGGCGTTGGTCGCGTGCTTCGCGGCCGCGCTCCTGGCGGGCTCGACGGTGACCGGCTGCGGTGCGACGGGTTCCGGCCCCGCGGGCCGGGCGTCCCCGGCCGGGGCGGACGGCGGGCGCGCGACGCCGCCGTCACCGCGAGTGACGTCCGACGAGGACCTGTGCGCGAAGCTCGTCGGTCACTGGGCGCGCCAGGTGCTGAACGGCCGTACCTACGGCGACTACCAGTCCATGGGGCTGTCCGGCGGACAGTACGACATCCTGCGCGAGGTGGTCGATTCCGCCCGGGCCGCCGAACGCCGGGGGACGGCGGATCCCGGCCAGTCGATCGACCGTGAGGCGCGCGAGGGGTGCGCCGAGCGGTACCGCGCCGGCGGGCCGGGCAAGGGGCCCTGGCGGTGAGCGGGGTCGGTCCGGTGGAGCCGGGCGAGGGCACTCACGCCCGGACCGTCCTCCCCGCGCCCCGTCCTCGACGCGGGCTCGTGGCACGGCACTTCGAGCGGCACCGCAGGGCCGCGCTGGGCACGCTCCTCGCCACCGCCGTGCTCACGGGCGGCGGCTACCTCTACGTCACCCGGCCCCGGCCGGAGCCGCCGCCCCCACCGCCGTACCCGAGCCAGGTGACCGCCGTCGAGTACCTGGACCCGCGGGCGGCGGGCGGCGCCACCGACCCGCGGAGTTTCTCCTTCGACGTGGAGGTGACCGTGGAATCCGATCATCCGGTTACCGTCATCCGGATATCGCAGCCGTACGCGGGACTCTCCGTGTCATCCAGCCCACGCACACCTTTTCAGACAAAAGCAGGATCCCCCCACAAGATCATGATCACCGCACGGGTGACGGAATGCGGAAAAGTGCCACGGAATGCCGGTCTCCCTTTCCTGGACGTAACTTTGCGTAATGCGCGCGCAATCCAGAAGCACAGCTTCATCCTCGGGTCACGGTACGCACAGGACCTCTCCCGCGCCCTGCAAGTAGCCTGCAGCAACGACTTCGGGTAATCACCAAAACGCCTGATACACCTGAACGGACCCGGCCGGGTCCTGCGGTTTCTCACCATCCGGACAGGGCAAAACGGCGAGAATTCCACCGTTCCCCCCACTCGGTACCGCTCTGCAATACGTCGTGTCATAACAAGAGCGTCACAGCCTTGGCCAGAGTCTCCTCCGCATTCCCCACCCCCGCTTAGAGTCACGGCCAGTCACCGCGCCGCCCGATTCACACGTCGGCCCAGCGCTCGACTCGGCCGTTTCCACCGGGAAGCGGCTGTCAGGGGAAAGGACTGGATCGTGCGTCAACGTTCGCTCATCGCCATCACCGCCGCCCTGGCGGCGGGTGCACTCACCCTCACCGCCTGCGGCTCACGCGACGACGACGGCGGCGGCAGCTCGGACTCCGGCAACGGTGGCACCACCGTGGTCATCGGCGTCGACGCGCCGATGACCGGCGACCTGTCCGCGCTGGGCCTCGGCATCAAGAACTCCGTGGACCTCGCGGCCAAGACCGCCAACAAGGAGAAATACGTCGAGGGCGTCACCTTCAAGATCGAAGCCCTCGACGACCAGGGCCAGGTCTCCGTCGGCCAGCAGAACGCCACCAAGCTCGTCGCCAACGACGACGTCCTCGGCGTCGTCGGCCCGCTGAACTCCTCCGTCGGCGAGGCCATGCAGAAGGTCTTCGACCAGGCCAAGCTGGTCGAGGTCTCCCCCGCCAACACCAACCCCGCCCTCACCCAGGGCGTGGACTGGCAGACCAAGCAGGTCCGGCCGTACAAGTCGTACTTCCGCACCGCGACCACGGACGCCATCCAGGGCCCGTTCGCCGCGCAGTACGTCTACAACGACGCCAAGAAGAAGAAGGTCTTCGTCATCGACGACAAGAAGACCTACGGCGCCGGCCTCGCCGGCACCTTCACCGAGGAGTTCAAGAAGCTCGGCGGCAAGGTCGTCGGCACGGAGCACATCAACCCCGACAGCAAGGACTTCAACGCCGTCGCCACCAAGGTCAAGAACTCCGGCGCCGACGTCGTCTACTACGGCGGCGAGTACCCGCAGGCCGGCCCGCTGAGCAAGCAGATCAAGGAAGCCGGCGCCAAGATCCCGCTGGTCGGCGGCGACGGCATCTACAGCGCCGACTTCATCAAGCTGTCCGGCAGCGCGGGCACGGGCGACCTCGCCACCTCCGTCGGCGCGCCCGTCGAGACGCTCCCCTCCGCCAAGGAGTTCGTCGCCAACTACAAGGACGCCGGATACAAGGAGGCCTTCGAGGCGTACGGCGGCTACTCCTACGACTCCGCCTGGGCGATCATCGAGGCCGTCAAGAAGGTCGTCGAGGACAACGGCGGGAAGCTCCCCGACGACGCCCGCTCCAAGGTCGTCGACGCCATGCAGAACGTCTCCTTCGACGGAGTGACCGGCAAGGTCTCCTTCGACGAGTTCGGTGACGCCACCAACAAGCAGCTCACCGTGTACACCGTCAAGGACGGCGCCTGGGCCACGGTGAGGTCCGGCACCTTCACCGGCTGACCCCCGCCCGCACCACTCCACGAGCCGCGCGGGGCGCTGTACAGGCGCCCCGCGCGGACTCGCATCCGGCCCCATCCGTCGAACATTCCGAAAGTCTCGGAGGACATGCGGTGAACGAACTGCCGCAGCAGCTGGTCAACGGCCTGCTACTGGGATCCATGTACGGCCTGGTCGCCATCGGCTACACAATGGTCTATGGCATCGTCCAGCTCATCAACTTCGCCCACGGCGAGATCTTCATGGTCGGCGCCTTCGGCGCGCTGACGGTGCACCTGTATCTCCTGCCCGACGGCACCTCCATCTGGGTCGCGCTGCCCCTGATGCTGCTCGGCGCCGTGATCGTCTCGGTCCTGGTCGCCATCGGAGCGGAACGGTTCGCCTACCGCCCCCTGCGCGGCGCGCCCCGCCTGGCCCCGCTCATCACCGCCATCGGACTCTCCCTCGCGCTCCAGCAGGCCGTCTGGGCCTTCTACCCCGAGGCGAAGTCCAAGCTGCCCTTCCCGCAGATCGAAGGCGGCCCCTTCACCATCGGCGGCGCCACCATCCAGACCGGCGACATCTTCCTTCTCGTCGCCGCCCCCATCAGCATGGCCATCCTCGCCTACTTCGTGATGCGCACCCGCACCGGGCGCGGCATGCAGGCCACCGCGCAGGACCCGGACACCGCGAAGCTGATGGGCGTCAACACCGACCGCATCATCGTGATCGCCTTCGCCCTCGGCGCCGTCTTCGCCGCCGTCGGAGGCGTCGCCAGCGGCCTCAAGTACGGCCAGATCGACTTCAAGATGGGCTTCATCCTCGGTCTCAAGGCCTTCACCGCGGCAGTCCTCGGCGGCATCGGCAACATCTACGGCGCCATGATCGGCGGTGTGGTCCTCGGCGTCGCCGAAACCCTGGCCACCGCCTACATCGCCGACATCCCGGGGCTGGACAAGTTCGGCAGCCAGTCCTGGGCCGACGTCTGGGCCTTCATCCTCCTCATCCTCGTACTCCTGTTCAGGCCGCAGGGCCTGCTCGGCGAGCGCGTCGCGGACAGGGCGTGACACCGATGACCACACAGACCACCGCTTCGACCACCGCGGCCACCCCCACCGCGAACGCCTCCACCGGCCTCATCGGCATGCCCCCGCACATCGGCCGGGCCCTCGCCACCGGCGGCAGCGTCCTCACCGTCGTCTCCACCTTCCTCGCGTGGACCTGGACCGCCGAGTTCCCCGGTGACCTCACCTTCTACGGCTACCCGGGCGGACTCCAGGTCCTCGTCCTCATCGGCGGCGCGCTCACCACCCTGTTCGGACTCGCCTCCTACGGCGTCAAGGGACTGGGCTGGCTCACCCCGGCCGGCGCCGACGCGGCCGTCAAGTACGCCGCACTCGGCACCTTCGTCACCGCCTGGTACACGATCCTCGCGATCAGCTTCCAGCTCGGCGGCCTCGTCAACCTCGAACCCGGCGGCTACGTCGTCGCCGTCGCCACGCTGACCGCCCTCCTCGGCGCCCTCGCCCTCCCCTTCGAGCGGCCCGAGCCCGACCCCTTCGACCCGGACGACACCGGCTGGGAGCAGTTCAAGCACAGGACCGGCCACAACATGGCCGTCCTCCGGGCGGCGTTCGCCTCCGGCAGCCCGCGCCCCGTGCGCACCCTGCCGTCCTACGCCGAGATCCTGATCATCGTCGCGGTCCTGGCACTCGCCCTGGTCGTCTTCACCTACGGCATCGGCACCGAGTACGACGAGCTCTTCGTCGGCTTCCTCATCACCGCCGGCTTCGGGTTCGCCGCCCTCAACCGCGCCGGCCTGATCGCCCACGCCTCGCAGATCACCGCACGGCACACGAACATCACCGTCTGCGGCGCCTTCATCGCGGCGGCCTGCTTCCCCTTCACCCAGACCGACGACCAGTACGCCACCCTCGGCGTCTACATCCTCATCTTCGCCACGGTCGCCCTCGGTCTGAACATCGTCGTCGGACTCGCCGGCCTGCTCGACCTCGGATACGTCGCCTTCCTCGGCGTCGGCGCCTACGCGGCCGCACTCGTCTCCGGGTCCCCCAGCTCGCCGTTCGACGTCCACTTCCCCTTCTGGGCCGCCGTGCTCGTCGGTGCCGTCGCCTCCCTCGTCTTCGGCGTCCTCATCGGCGCCCCGACACTGCGACTGCGCGGCGACTACCTCGCCATCGTCACCCTCGGCTTCGGTGAGATCTTCCGTATCGCCGCCAACAACACCGACGGCACCTCCGGACCGGACCTCACCAACGGCTCCAACGGCATCGCGTCCATCCCGGACCTGAAGATCCTCGGCTTCGACCTCGGCGTCCAGCACGACATCGCCGGCTTCACCATCGGCCGGTTCGCCAACTACTTCTTCCTGATGCTGCTCATCACGGCCGTCGTCGTCCTCGTCTTCCGGCGCAGCGGCGACTCCCGCATCGGCCGCGCCTGGGTCGCCATCCGCGAGGACGAGACCGCGGCGCTCGCCATGGGCATCAACGGCTTCCGGGTCAAGCTCATCGCCTTCGCCGTCGGCGCCACCCTCGCCGGCCTCGCCGGAACCGTCCAGGCACACGTCACCTACACCGTGACCCCCGAGCAGTACCTGTTCGCCGGCACCACCCCGCCCAACTCCGCCTTCCTGCTCGCCGCGGTCGTCCTCGGCGGCATGGGCACCATCGCCGGACCCCTCATCGGAGCCGCGCTGCTCTTCCTGATCCCCAACAAGCTCCAGTTCCTCGGCGACTACCAGCTCCTCGCCTTCGGTCTCGCACTCGTCCTGCTGATGCGCTTCCGCCCCGAGGGCCTCATCCCCAACCGCCGCCGCCAGCTGGAGTTCCACGAGGACGACGCGCCCGCAGTCCTGAGCAAGACAGGGGCCTGACCACCATGACCACCGACACCACCACCAAGGACACCGCCCCGGGCACACCCGCCCCCGGTGAGACCGTCCTCGACGCACGCGGCGTCACCATGCGCTTCGGCGGACTCACCGCCGTCCGCGACGTCGACCTCACCGTCCGCAGCGGCGAGATCGTCGGCCTCATCGGCCCCAACGGCGCCGGCAAGACCACCTTCTTCAACTGCCTGACCGGCCTCTACATCCCCACCGAGGGCGAGGTCCGCTACAAGGACAAGGTCCTGCCGCCCAAGTCCTTCAAGGTCACCGCCGCCGGCATCGCCCGGACGTTCCAGAACATCCGGCTCTTCGCCAACATGACCGTCCTGGAGAACGTCCTCGTCGGCCGCCACACGCGGACCAAGGAGGGCTTCTGGTCGGCCGTCCTGCGCGGACCCGGCTTCCACAGGGCGGAGGCGGCCTCCCGCGAACGGGCCATGGAACTCCTGGAGTTCGTCGGCCTCGCCGCGAAGGCCGACCACCTCTCGCGCAACCTCCCCTACGGCGAACAGCGCAAGCTCGAGATCGCCCGCGCCCTCGCCAGCGAACCCGGCCTGCTGCTCCTCGACGAGCCCACCGCCGGTATGAACCCCCAGGAGACCCGGGCGGCCGAGGAGCTCATCTTCGCCATCCGCGACCAGGGCATCGCCGTCCTCGTGATCGAGCACGACATGCGGTTCATCTTCAACCTCTGTGACCGCGTCGCCGTCCTCGTCCAGGGCCAGAAGCTCGTCGAGGGCGATCCGGCCACCGTCCAGGGCGACGAGCGCGTCATCGCCGCCTACATCGGTGAACCCATGGAGAACGACCCCGGCACCGCCGAAGCCGCCGAAGTCGAGGCCGCCGAAGCCGCGGCCGAGACGGAGACCGAGGCCGAAGCCGCCACGGACGCCGCGCCCGGCAAGGAGAACGACCGATGACCGCACTCCTCGAAGTCGAGGACCTCACCGTCGCCTACGGCAAGATCCAGGCCGTCAAGGGCATCTCCTTCAGCGTCGACGCCGGCGAAGTGGTCACGCTCATCGGCACCAACGGCGCCGGCAAGACCACCACCCTGCGCACGCTCTCCGGGCTCCTCAAGCCCGTCGGCGGCCAGATCAGGTTCAACGGCAAGTCGCTCAAGAAGGTCCCCGCCCACAAGATCGTCTCCCTCGGGCTCGCCCACTCCCCCGAGGGGCGGCACATCTTCCCCCGCATGACGATCGAGGACAACCTCCGCCTCGGCGCCTTCCTCCGCAGCGACAAGGCCGGCATCGAGAAGGACATCCAGCGCGCCTACGACCTCTTCCCCATCCTCGGGGAACGCCGCAAGCAGGCCGCCGGAACCCTCTCCGGCGGAGAGCAGCAGATGCTCGCCATGGGCAGGGCGCTGATGTCCCAGCCCCAGCTCCTCATGCTCGACGAGCCCTCCATGGGCCTCTCGCCGATCATGATGCAGAAGATCATGGCGACCATCTCCGAGCTGAAGTCCCAGGGCACCACCATCCTGCTCGTCGAGCAGAACGCCCAGGCCGCCCTCTCCCTGGCCGACCACGGTCACGTCATGGAAACCGGCAACATCGTCCTCTCCGGCACCGGTCAGGACCTCCTCCACGACGAGTCGGTCCGCAAGGCCTACCTCGGCGAGGACTGAGGCACACGACGAGAGGCCCGCGCCCCCTGCCGAGCGGGGAGCACGGGCCTCTTGCCGTACACGGGCGGTGCTAGCCCTTCGACGCCTTCTTCTCCTCGGCGTCGTCGATGACCGCCTGCGCCACCTGCTGCATCGACATCCGCCGGTCCATCGACGTCTTCTGGATCCACCGGAACGCCGCCGGCTCGGTCAGCCCGTACTGCGTCTGCAGCACCGACTTCGCCCGGTCCACCAGCTTCCGCGTCTCCAGCCGCAGGCTCAGGTCGGCGACCTCGCGCTCCAGCTCCTTCAGCTCCGTGAACCGCGACACCGCCATCTCGATCGCGGGCACCACGTCGCTCTTGCTGAACGGCTTCACCAGGTACGCCATCGCGCCCGCGTCCCGCGCCCGCTCCACCAGGTCACGCTGCGAGAACGCGGTCAGCATCAGCACCGGGGCGATGCTCTCCTCGGCGATCTTCTCCGCCGCGGAGATGCCGTCCAGCTTCGGCATCTTCACATCGAGGATCACCAGGTCGGGCCGGTGCTCGCGCGCCAGCTCCACGGCCTGCTCACCGTCACCGGCCTCCCCGACGACGGAGTACCCCTCCTCCTCCAGCATCTCTTTGAGATCGAGCCGGATCAGCGCCTCGTCCTCGGCGATCACGACACGGGTCGTCATCGGAGGCACGTGCGACTTGTCGTCGTCGGGCACGTCTGTGGGCTGGGGCGACTCGGGGGCGCTCACGTGGGCTCCTTGATGCGGGGCAGGCCGGTACTGCTGACAAGAGCGTACCCAGCTGCGATAAGGTGGGGGCACGGCGGGTGACCGTCGACCTTTGTTTTACAGGGCGCCCCGGTAGCCCAGCGGTAGAGGCAATGGTCTCAAACACCATCCAGCGTCGGTTCGAATCCGACCCGGGGTACTTTTCCTTGATATCCAAGGTCACCATTTGAGAGCGGATGTCCGCCTTTCCGGTGAACATCCGCCTTTTCCGCCCGTCCCGCTTGCGCGCCCCGGCCGCCCGGCTACCTGGGGCTGTCGTCCTCGCCGATGTGGTGGACGCGGACCATGTTCGTCGAGCCGGAGACCCCGGGCGGGGAGCCCGCCGTGATCACCACCGTGTCGCCCTTCTCGCAGCGGGCGTACTTCAGGAGCAGCTCGTCGACCTGGGCGACCATCGCGTCCGTCGTGTCCACGTGGGGGCCGAGGAAGGTCTCGACGCCCCAGGTGAGGCTGAGCTGGGAGCGGGTGGCCGGGTCGGGGGTGAAGGCGAGGAGGGGGATGGGGCTGCGGTAGCGGGAGAGACGGCGGGCGGTGTCACCGGACTGGGTGAAGGCGACCAGGAAGCGGGCGCCGAGGAAGTCGCCCATCTCCGCCGCCGCGCGGGCGACCGCGCCGCCCTGGGTGCGGGGCTTGTTGCGCTCGGTGAGGGGCGGGAGGCCCTTGGCGAGGATGTCCTCCTCGGCGGCTTCCACGATGCGGGCCATGGTGCGCACGGTCTCGACGGCGTGTTTGCCGACGCTGGTCTCGCCGGAGAGCATGACGGCGTCGGTGCCGTCGATGACGGCGTTGGCGACGTCGGAGGCCTCCGCGCGGGTGGGACGGGCGTTGTCGATCATCGAGTCGAGCATCTGGGTGGCGACGATGACCGGCTTGGCGTTGCGCCTGGCGAGCTTGATCGCGCGCTTCTGGACGATCGGCACCTGTTCGAGGGGCATCTCGACGCCGAGGTCGCCGCGGGCGACCATGATGCCGTCGAAGGCGGCGACGATGTCGTCGATGTTCTCGACGGCCTGCGGCTTCTCGACCTTGGCGATGACGGGGAGGCGGCGGCCCTCCTCGTCCATGATCCGGTGGACGTCCTTGATGTCGCGTCCGCTGCGGACGAAGGACAGGGCGATCACGTCGAAGCCGGTGCGCAGCGCCCAGCGCAGGTCGTCCTCGTCCTTCTTGGAGAGCGCGGGGACGGAGACGGCGACGCCGGGGAGGTTGAGGCCCTTGTGGTCGGAGACCATGCCGCCCTCGACGACGGTGGTGCGGACGTGGGGGCCGTCGACGGCGGTGACTTCGAGGGTGACCCTGCCGTCGTCGACGAGGATGCGCTCGCCGGTGGTGACGTCGTCGGCGAGGCCGGCGTAGGTGGTGCCGCAGATGTCGCGGTCGCCTTCGGTGCCCTCTTCGACGGTGATGGTGAAGGTGTCCCCGCGTTCAAGGAGTACGGGACCTTCGACGAAGCGGCCGAGGCGGATTTTCGGGCCTTGAAGGTCGGCGAGGAGGCCGACGCTGCGGCCGGTCTCGTCGGCGGCTTTCCGCACCCGTCGGTAGCGCTCCTCGTGCTCGGCGTGCTCGCCGTGGCTGAGGTTGAATCGGGCGACGTCCATTCCGGCATCGACCAGGGCTTTGATCCGGTCGTAGCTGTCGGTGGCAGGGCCCAGGGTGCAGACGATCTTCGCTCGGCGCATGTTTCGAGCCTAGGGCTTACCGGCCGGTAGCGACCTGGTGGCGTGTGACGACCCAACGGCCAGTGAATGAAGGGTTGTTGACAAGTGTTGAATTGTGCACCGGGTCGCTCCGATGAGCATGCGCGCCCTCGGTTCTCGCATACCGGTTCTACGCATGCCGGTTCTACGCATGCCGGTTCTCCAGCCGGGGCGGCTGGAGCGTGAAGCGGGCGCCGACCTCGGCGTGGACGTGCTGCCGCTGGGGTTCGAGGTCGAGGGGCGGGGGCGAAGTGTCCTCGGTGGCCGCGGCGAACGCCATGGAGCGGGCCCGGGGGAAGGGTTCGGGTCCCGCCGCGGTGTCGGTGAGTTCGATGAGGGCGGCGAGGGTGGTGCCGAGCGCCTCGGCGTATTCGCGGGCGCGCCGGACGGCGTCGTGCACCGCCAGCCGCCGCGCCTCGCGGTGGGCGGGGGAACCCGGGCGGAGGCTCCACCAGGGGCCGTCGACACGGGTGAGGTCGAGGTCGGCCAGACGGGTGACGAGTGCGCCGAGGGCGGCGAAGTCGCCCAGGTCGGCGGTGAGCCGGACGGTGCCGTGGTGGGCGCGGACGCGTTCGCCCCGGCCGTGGGGGCTGAGTTCCGGGGCGACGGTGAGGGCGCCGGTCTCGAGGTGCTCGACGGCGTCGCCGTAGGACCTGAGCAGGTCGAGGGCTTCCGTGGTGCGGCGGGTGAGGTCGTCGAGGGTGGTGCGCCGGTCACGGCCGCGCGCGGTGCGGGTGACGGCGATGCGGGCGAGGTCGGGGGCGGTTTCGAGGTGGGCCTCGCCGCGGACGGCGAGATGGGGGGCGCCGGGTGTGCCGTACGGGTGAGGGGTGGTCATACGTCCCACTGTGTCACCGGTCGTACGGGTGCGGGGAGGGCGCGGGACACCGGATCGCAACCTGGGGGATCTGTTCCGCGTGGGCGTGCTCAGGTCAGAATCATCGGGCGAATCTACGCGCGTTGTTCCGTTGTTGTCCGAGGAGAGCCCGACATGCCGTTGAACCGCCGGAAGTTCTTGAAGAGGTCCGCCGTGACGGGGGCGGGGGTGGCGCTGGCGGGTACGGCGGCGGTCCCCGCGGCCGAGGCCGCCGGGGCCGCCGGGGCGGGACGGGGGAGGAAGCCGGCGAAGCGGTACGCGCTGACCGTGATGGGCACGACCGACCTGCACGGTCACGTCTTCAACTGGGACTACTTCAAGGACGCCGAGTACACGGACGCGGCCGGCAACGCGCAGGGCCTGGCGCGGGTGTCGACGCTGGTGGACCAGGTGCGCGAGGAGAAGGGCCGGCGCAACACGCTGCTGCTGGACGCGGGCGACACCATCCAGGGCACCCCGCTGACGTACTACTTCGCGAAGGTCGACCCGATCACCGCCGAGGGCGGTCCGGTGCACCCGATGGCACAGGCGATGAACGCCATCGGGTACGACGCGGTGGCGCTCGGCAACCACGAGTTCAACTACGGCATCGAGACGCTGCGGAAGTTCGAGGAGCAGTGCGACTTCCCGCTGCTGGGCGCCAACGCGCTGGACGCGAAGACGCTGAAGCCGGCCTTCCCGCCGTACTTCGTCAAGAAGTTCCACGTGAAGGGCGCTCCCCCGGTGAAGGTGGCGGTCCTCGGGCTGACCAACCCCGGTATCGCGATCTGGGACAAGGCGTACGTACAGGGCAGGTTGACGTTCCCGGGTCTTGAGGAGCAGGCGGCGAAGTGGGTGCCGAAGCTGCGGTCGATGGGCGCGGACGTGGTGGTGGTGTCGGCGCACTCGGGTTCCTCGGGCACGTCGTCGTACGGTGACCAGCTGCCGTACGTGGAGAACGCGGCGGCGAACGTGGCGCGGCGGGTGCCGGGGATCGACGCGATCCTGGTGGGGCACGCGCACCAGGAGATCGCGGAGCTGCGGGTCGCCAACGAGGAGACCGGCAGGGAGGTCGTGCTGTCGGAGCCGCTGTGCTACGCGGAGCGGCTGACGCTGTTCGACTTCGAGCTGGCCTTCGAGCGGGGCCGGTGGCGGGTGGAGTCGGTGAAGGCGTCGCTGCGGGACGCGGCGACGGTGGAGGACGACCCGAGGATCACCCGGCTGCTGCGCGACGAGCACGCGCGGGTCGTGGAGTACGTCAATCAGGTGGTGGGGTCGGCGACCGAGACGCTGACGACGGTGGAGGCGCGCTACAAGGACGCGCCGATCATCGACCTGATCAGCAAGGTGCAGGAGGACGTGGTCAGGGCGGCCCTCGCGGGCACCGAGTACGCGTCGCTGCCGGTGCTGTCGCAGGCGTCGCCGTTCTCGCGGACCTCCGAGATCCCGGCGGGCGAGGTGACGATCCGGGACCTGTCGAGCCTGTACGTGTACGACAACACGCTGGTGGCGAAGCTGATGACGGGCGCGCAGGTGCGGGCGTACCTGGAGTACTCGGCGGAGTACTTCGCGCAGACGGCGGCGGGTGCGCCGGTGGACGTGGCGAAGCTGACGAACGCGGGCGGCCGTCCGGACTACAACTACGACTACGTGTCGGGGCTCGTCTACGACATCGACATCGCGCAGCCGGCGGGTTCGCGCGTCGGGAACGTCACGTTCGGCGGCGCCCCGCTGGACGACGCGGCGCGGTTCGTGTTCGCGGTGAACAACTACCGGGCCAACGGCGGCGGCGCGTTCCCGCACGTGGCGTCGGCGAAGGAACTGTGGGCGGAGTCGACGGAGATCCGGACCCGGATCGCGGAGTGGGTGACGGCGAAGGGTGTGCTGGACCCGAAGGACTTCGCGTCCGTCGACTGGAGGCTGACGCGGGACGGTACGCCGGTGTTCTGATCTCCGTTCCTCCGTACGGGTGATGGTCAGGTCCCGTCCGCCAGTGGGGTGAGCCGTACGGCTCGCCGGGCGGGCGGGACCTGCGGCGTTCCGGGGTGGAGGCCGAAGGTGGTGAAGGCGGTGCGGGCGGGCTGGGGGTAGGCCTGGCGGCCGGTGAGGTGGTTGAGGATCGTGGCGCTGCGCCAGGCGGCGAGCCCGAGGTCGGGGGCGCCCACGCCGTGGGTGTGGAGTTCGGCGTTCTGGACGTAGACGCTGCCGGTGACGGCGGGGTCCAGGTCTAGGCGGAAGTGCGCGTCGACGCGGGGCCGGCCGGCGTGGTCGCGGCGCAGGTGGGGGTCGAGGGGCGCGAGGAGGTGGTCGAGGGGGCGCGGGCGGTGGCCGGTGGCGAGGACGACGGCGTCGGTGGTGAGACGGGTGCGGGTGTGCTGCACGGCGTGTTCGAGGTGGAGCTCGATGCGGGCGGGGCCGAGGCGCCCGGCGGCGCGGACGTGGACGGCGGGGGTGAGGACGGTGTCGGGCCAGCCGCCGTGGAGGGTGCGCCGGTAGAGCTCGTCGTGGATGGCGGCGACGGTGCCGGCGTCGATGGCCTTGTGGAGCTGCCACTGGGCGGGGACGAGCCGGTCGCGGACGGGTTCGGGCAGGGCGTGGAAGTAGCGGGTGTGGTCGGGGGTGAAGTGCTCCAGGCCGAGTTTGGAGTACTCCATGGGGGCGAACGCGCCGGTGCGGCCGATCCAGTGGAGCCGTTCCCGTCCGACGGGCCGGTGGCGCAGCAGGTCGAGGAAGACCTCCGCGCCCGACTGCCCGGTGCCGACGACGGTGATGTGGCCGGCGGCGAGGAGGGTGTCGCGGTGGGTGAGGTAGTCGTCGGAGTGGATCACGGGGACGCCGGGAGCGTCGGCGAGGGGCCGCAGCGGCTCGGGCACCCGGGGCTCGGTGCCGACGCCGAGGACGAGGTGGCGGGCGTGGACCCGGCCGGTGGAGGCGGCCTGTCCGTCCGGGCAGAGCCGGGTGAGGTCGACCTCGAACAGGGCGCGTTCGGGGCTCCAGCGGACGGTGTCGACGTGGTGGCCGAAGTGGAGCACGGGGAGGCGGTCGGCGACCCAGCGGCAGTAGGCGTCGTACTCGGTGCGGCGGATGTGGAAGTGCTCGGCGAAGTAGAACGGGTAGAGGCGCTCGCGGGCCCTGAGGTGGTTGAGGAAGGTCCAGGGGCTGGTGGGGTCGGCGAGGGTGACGAGGTCGGCGAGGAAGGGCACCTGGACGGTGGCGTCGTCGAGGAGCAGGCCGGGGTGCCAGGTGAAGCGGGGGCTGCGGTCGTAGAAGGCGGTGCTCAGTCCGGGGAGGGAGTGGGCCAGGGCGGCGAGGGAGAGGTTGAAGGGGCCGATGCCGACGCCGACGAGGTCGCGGGGCGGGGTGCTCATGGACTGTCCTCCGGGGCGCGGTGCGCGGGAGGGTCCAGCTTGGACGGGAGTGGGCGGCGGCGCCCGGAAAGCCCGGTGAACACCCCTCGAAGGGGGTAAGTCCGCCTTCGAGGGGTGTTCTCGGGCGCCGGGTCGCTTCCGCCGGACCTACTTCCGCTGTACGCGCAGGGCGCGGGCCAGGTCGTCGAGCTGGTCGACGAGCTTGCGGCGCAGGGCGGGGATCGGGTCGGCCTTGCGCAGGCACTTCTCGCCGAGCTTCAGGGTCCCGGCGTCGACCGCGTGGGCGGGGAAGGCCCAGCGTCCGGCGGCCTCGGCGATGGCGGGGCCCCGGCGGGCGGCGACGGCCACGGCGTCCTTGAAGTAGCGGGACACGTAGGGCCGTACGAGATCGGCCTGTTCGGGCTGCCAGAAGCCCTGGGCGGTGGCGGTGAACAGGTAGTTGGACAGGTCGTCGGAGCCGAACATGGCGTCCCAGGCGCGGGCCTTGGCGTCCTCGTCGGGCAGGGCGGCGCGGCAGCGGGCGGCGCCCTCCTGGCCGGTGGCGCTGGGGTCGCGGGCGAGTTCGGCGGCGATGGCGGCCTCGTCGGTGGCGCCGAGCACGGCGAGCCGGGCGAGGACCCGCCAGCGCAGCTCGGGGTCGAGTTCGGGACCGCCGGGGACGGTGCCGTCGGCGAGCCAGGCGGCGATGGTGTCGGGGTGGGCGGCGGTGTCGATGCGGTGCCGCACGGCGATCAGACGCAGACCGGGGTGGTCGCCGTCCTCGGTGCGCCGGATGAGGTCGCGGCACAGCTCGGTGAGGGTGGCCAGCGCGGCCGGCCGCTCGTCGGGGGTGAGGTAGCGGCCGGCGATGTGGACGGAGGCGAAGGCGAGGACGCCCTGGACGAGGGCGAGGTCGGTCTCGTGCGGGAGGTGGGCGCGGGCGATGTCCAGGAAGTCGCCGGCGGGCAGCTCACCGTCGCGGACGGCGTCCCTGAGCGCGTTCCACACCACCGCGCGGGTGAGGGGGTCGGGCAGGCCGGACAGCCGGGCGCGCAGGGTGTCCAGGGACTCGGCGTCGAAGCGGATCTTGGCGTAGGTGAGGTCGCCGTCGTTGAGGACGACGAGGGCGGGGCGGGTGCCGCCGGTGGCGATGGCGATGCTCTCGTGGGCGGGGATGTCCGCCTCGAAGCGGTCGCGCAGGATGAGCCGGCGGGCGTCGTGCAGGTCGTGGTCGTAGACGCCGATGGTGATGCGGTGCGGGCGCGAGCCGCGGGCCTGGACGGGAGTGCCGGCGTGCTCCGCCCCGGGGCGGTCCTTGTCGGGGCCGGGCGCCGGCCGGGTCACGGGGCCCCCCTTGTTCTCGATGCCCAGCCGCCAGTAGACGTTGTCGCCGTTGCCCGGTTCGGGGACGAGGGTGTCGACGCCGGTGGTGCGCAGCCAGGCGTCGGCCCAGGCGTGGACGTCGCGTTCGGTGGCGGAGGCGAGGGACTCGATGAAGTCGGCGAGCGTGGCGTTGGCGAACCTGTGCCGGGCGAAGTGGGTGTTGATGCCGGCGAGGAAGTCCTTCTCGCCGAGCCAGGCGACGAGCTGGCGCAGGGCGGAGGCGCCCTTGGCGTAGGAGATGCCGTCGAAGTTGAGCAGGGCGGAGGCGGTGTCCTCGACGTCCTCGGGGGCCACGGGATGGGTGGAGGGCCGCTGGTCGGCGTCGTAGCCCCAGGGCTTGCGGTTGACGCCGAAGTCGGTCCACGTGTCCGTGCCCCACTTTCTGGGGGGAGTCCCCCCAGACCCCCCAAGGGTCGCCTCGGTGAGGGTCTGGTAGCCCATGTACTCGGCGAACGACTCGTTCAGCCAGATGTCGTCCCACCACCTGAGGGTGACGAGGTCGCCGAACCACATGTGGGCCATCTCGTGGGCGATCACCATGGCGCGGGTCTGGCGTTCGGTGTCGGTGACGGCGGAGCGGTAGACGAACTCGTCGCGGAAGGTGACCAGTCCGGGGTTCTCCATGGCGCCCGCGTTGAACTCGGGGACGAAGGCCTGGTCGTAGGAGTCGAAGGGGTAGGGCTCCTCGAACTTCTCGTGGTAGCGGTCGAAGCAGGCGCGGGTGATGTCGAGGAGTTCGTCGGCGTCCGCGTCGAGGTACGGGGCCAGCGAGCGGCGGCAGTGGATGCCGAAGGGCAGACCGCGGTGCTCGGTGCGCACGGAGTGCCAGGGGCCGGCGGCGACGGCGACGAGGTAGGTGGAGATCAGCGGGGTGGGGGCGGCCCGCCACACACCCTCGCCGGTGTGCTCGGTGACGCCGTTGGCGAGGACGGTCCAGTGCCGCGGGGCGGTGACGGTCAGCTCGAAGACGGCCTTGAGGTCGGGCTGGTCGAAGGCGGCGAAGACGCGCTGCACGTCGTCGAGGAAGAGCTGGGTGTAGACGTAGGTCTCGCCGTCGGTGGGGTCGGTGAAGCGGTGCATGCCCTCGCCGGTGCGGGAGTAGCGCATGCTCGCGTCGACGCGCAGCTCGTGCTCGCCGGCGGTGAGGTTCTTCAGCGGCAGCCGGTTGCCGTCGAGGGCGCCGGTGTCCAGGGGCTGTCCGTCGAGGGTGACGGAGCGCAGCTCGGCGGGCTTGAGCTCGACGAAGGTGTCCGCGTCCGCACGGGCGCTGAACCTGATCAGGGTGCGGGAGTCGAACGTCTCGTCACCGGTGGTCAGATCGAGCTCGATCGTGTAGCGGTGGACGTCGAGGAGCTGTGCTCGGTTCTGCGCTTCGTCGCGCGTCAGTACGGACATGCGGGCCATGCTGCCTGATGCGGTCGCCGAACCACAGGGGCGGATCGGGTACGCACCCTATGTCCGGTCTCGTTCGAGCTCCCCGGTGTGCGCCCCGGCGGGCCCCGAGGGCGGCGTGTGCGCGTGCGGGTGGGGCAGGGCGGGATGTCCGGGAGCGGGGTTGCGTTCCTCCAGCCGGGCGCGCAGGGCGCGGACCTCGCGTTCCAGGGCGAGCCGGCGCTGGTGCGCGTCGTAGAGATGACGGATCTTGGTACGCAACGCCCACGGGTCGACCGGTTTCGTGACGAGATCGGCTACGCCGAGGGCGTACGCGGCGGCGCCGAGCTGCGGGTCGCGGGTGAAGCCGGTGAGCAGGACGACGGGAATGAGCTGGGTCTGTTCCAGGCGCCGCATGTAGCGCACGACGTCGAGTCCGCCGATGCCCGGCGGCCGGACGTCCAGGAGCAGCAGGCCGACGTTTCCGCGCAGCAGCTGTTTGAGGGCCTCGTCGCCACTGGTGGCCCGGCCCAGCAGGTGGCCCAGCGGGGCCAGGGCGCTCTCCAGGGCGTACAGGGTGTCCTCGTGGTCGTCGACGATGAGGATGCGGGCGTTCTGCGGCATGCGGCGCGTCCCTCCTCGCAAGGGACCGGATGGCTGTCCGGGGGCCGGCGGGTGGTGCTCGCCGGCCGACAAGGAGTGCACAGGGCAGCATGCTCCGCGCGGGCGGCTCTGTCACTCCCCGGGGGAGGACGTCGTGACGCGGTTCGCTGAGGGCGTGGCGCCGCCCGCGGTGTCCTCGGCGATGCGCTCGTGGTGGCGGATCACCTCGGCGATGATGAAGTTCAGGAACTTCTCCGCGAAGGCCGGGTCGAGTTTGGCGTTCTCGGCGAGGGCGCGCAGCCGGGTGATCTGGCGGGCCTCCCGGCCCGGGTCGGCGGGCGGCAGCTGGTGCTCGGCCTTGAGGCGGCCGACCTGCTGGGTGCACTTGAAGCGTTCGGCGAGCATGTGGACGACGGCCGCGTCGATGTTGTCGATGCTGTCGCGCAGCCGGGCGAGCTCCTCGCGGACGGCGAGGTCGGCGTCACCGGTGGTGGTGTTGCTGGTGGTCATGGTGGGCCACATTACGGGGCGGGCACCCACCGGGGCGGGCCCGTACAGTGGAACCGGGTTCAGGGCGTCCGGGGGTGAGACGTGGCGAACGGCGGACCGGTCGAGCACGGTTATCCGCATCTGGAGACGGTGCGGGCGGCCGTCACCGCGCTGTACCGGCGGCTGTCGTACGACACGGTCCGCACGTTCTCGGTGAGCGTGGCGCCGGCCGACGTGGCGTTCTGCGACACGGACGATCTCCATCTGGGGGCGCACCGGGTGGCCCGCGAGCTGGTGCGGCACTACCGGCTGCCGGACGCGCGGCTGATCGTCGGGTTCCGTGAGATGACGCATGCGGCGAACGTGGAACTGGCGGCCGGGCCGGAGTACTTCGTCGAGCTGAACGACCGGTTCCGGACGCATCGGCGGGACATCGGGGCGGCCCTGGCGCACGAGGTGGCGCATGTGTACCTGCACCGGCTGGACCTGTCGTTCCCGGGGACGCGGGAGAACGAGATCCTGACGGACACGGTGGCGACGTACCTGGGGGCGGGGTGGCTGCTGCTGGACGCCTTCCGGGAGGACGGGGCGTCGTCGCAGAAGCTGGGGTACCTCACTCCGGAGGAGTTCGGGTACGTGCTGGCGAAGCGGGCGGTGGTGTTCGGGGAGGATCCGTCGGTGTGGTTCACCAGCGCGCAGGCCTATACGGCGTACAAGGAGGGGATGGCGCTGGCGCGCCGGGACTCGGAGCAGCCTCCGCTCGTTTCCGCCGGGTGGGTCGGCAGGCGGCGGTACGCGCGGGACCGGCGGTATGCGCAGGGGCACCCCGTTCCGGCGGGGGCGCGGGGGGATGTGCCGTACCGCTTCACGGCGGGTGGTCAGGAGGTGTTGCGGGTGTCGTTTCCCTGTCCCACGTGTCATCAGCGGATTCGGGTGCCGGTGCGGGGGCGTGTGCGGGCGCGGTGCGGGCTGTGCCGGACGGTGTTGGAGTGTGACACCTAGCGTTGTCGGGTGCGGGTGCGTTGCGGCTTGTCGCGCCCACGCGGCGGAGCCGCATATCGATACAGTCCCGCGCCCCTGGAGGGGCGCTACACCTGCCCCACGATTCCCTGTGACCGCGCTGCCGCCAGCCAATTCGGGAATTCGCCCACCATACGGTCGTACAGGTCCGCGTCCGTGACCTCGTCCGGGTTCTCGCCCGCGTGGAAGAAGCCCGCGTTGTCGATCACCCGCTTCGTCGGGACCGCCAGGTCGTCCAGTCTGCGCAGGTAGTCGAACTGTTTGCTGTCCGGGTCGCCGAAGCCGATGAACTGCCAGAACAAGGGGAGGCGGGCGGCCTTGCAGAGGTACTTCTCCGCGGCGAGTTTGTTGACGGGGCCGCCGTCCGTCTGGAAGATCACCAGGGCGGGAACCGTGGAGCCGCTGTCCAGGTAGTGGTCGATGACCGCGTCCATCGCCAGGTGGTAGCTGGTCCTGCCCATGTGGCCGAGACCGGACACGATCCGTTCGATCCGGCCCCGGTGGTCGGCGAGGGCGATGTCGGTGACGGCGTCGACGTCGGTGGAGAAGAAGACGACCGGCACGGTGCCGTCGTCGTCGAGGTGGGCCGACAGGCCCAGCACCCGGTCGGCGAGCGCCTGCACACTGCCGTCCCGGTAGTACGACTTCATCGAGCCGGAGTAGTCGACCACCAGGTAGACCGCGGCGCGCAGCCCGTCCAGACCGTGCTTGGCGAGGGACACCCCGGCGGTCTTGTAGAGGCTGACCAGCGCGGGCGCCGTCTCCTCGATCCTGCTGAGACCGATCGCGGCCATACGACTCCCCCTCGTCACGGAACTGGCCCCGAGGGTACGGCACGTCACCACCCCACCATTCGCCCATTCCACCGGCGTTCGATATTTTGTTCGCCGCCGTCCCCACCGGCTCACTTCCGTCCCGTCCCTCCCGAGGAGCCGGCCCGTGGATTCCGAGTCCACCGTCACCACCTGCTACCGCCACCCCAAGGTGGAGTGCTACGTCCGCTGCACCCGCTGCGAGCGGTACATCTGCCCGGACTGCATGCGTGAGGCGGCCGTGGGCCACCAGTGCCCCGAGTGCGTGAAGGAGGGCGCGCGGTCGGTACGGCAGGCCCGGACCCTGGTGGGCGGCCGGGTCTCGGCGGTGCCCGTCGTGACGTACGTACTGATCGTCCTCAACGTGCTGGTGTACCTGGCGGAGCTGGCGCGGCCCGAGGTCGTGGACCGGTTCGCGATGGTGGGCGCGGGGCTGGTCGGGCCGGACGGCGAGCACTACCTGTGGGTCGACCCGTACCCCGGGGGCTTCAGTCCGGAGGGTCTGGTGGACGGGGAGTGGTACCGGCTGCTGACCGGCGCGTTCCTGCACCTGCCGCCCACCGAGGGCACGTTCGGGATCGCCCACATCGTGATGAACATGCTGGCGCTGTGGAACCTGGGCCGGCTGGTCGAGCCGATGCTGGGCCGGGTGCACTACCTCGCGCTGTACCTGCTGTCGGCGCTGGGCGGTTCGGTACTGGTGCTGCTGATCGCGCCCGAGGACGCCGTGGTCGGCGCGTCCGGCGCGATCTTCGGGGTGGGGGCCGCGTACTACGTGATGGCCCGGCGCGTCGGGGCCGACATGAGCCAGGTCAACCGGTTCATGGCGGGGCTGCTGCTGTGGCTGGTGGTCTCCGCGCTCGTCACGTCCTGGGAGGGGCACCTCGGCGGGCTGCTGGCGGGCGGCACGGTGGCGCTGGCGTTCGCGTACGCTCCCAGGGACGGGCGGCGGACGGTGGTGCAGGTGGGCACGTGCCTGGCGCTGGTGGTGGTGCTGGGGGTGGCCGCGGTGGTCAAGGTGTCCGAACTGACGGGTGGAGGTATCCCCCAGTGAGACGTGCCGGTGCGCTGTTCCTCGCGGCCGTTCCCGTGATCGCCACGGGGGTGTACTTCGTCCTGCCGACGAACGCGGCCGACGCCCCGGTGGCGCCGCCCGCGGCCACCGCCCAGTCGTCCCGTGAGGACGCCAAGGACCGGGCCGAGGAGAAGCGGGACGCCAAGGAGCGGGCCGAGGACGACGCGGTCGTCGCCGGCCTGCCGGCGGGGCTGGCCGCCCCCGCGAAGAAGGAGCTGGCCCAGCGGCTGGTGGCGAGCGCCGAGCACTCGACCACCGACTGGCGCACCACGTACGGCGCCATCGAGGACGAGGGCGACGGCTGCGGCTACACGGCGGGCATCATCGGTTTCTGCACCGGCACCCACGACCTGCTCATGCTGGTCGAGAGCTACACCGAGGACCACCCGGACAACGGGCTGGCGTCCTATCTGCCCGCCCTGCGCGAGGTCGACGGCTCGGACTCCCACGAGGGTCTGGACCCCGGCTTCACGGCCGCCTGGGAGGCGGAGGCGGAGGTGCCCGCCTTCCGGGAGGCGCAGGAGGCGGAGCGCGACCGCCTCTACTTCGAGCCGGCGGTCCGGCTCGCCAAGCTGGACGGCCTCGGTACGCTGGGCCAGTTCGTCTACTACGACGCGATGGTCTTCCACGGCCCCGACACCGACGCGGACGGCTTCTACGCCCTGCGCGAGCGCACGCTGAAGCAGGCGGAGACACCCGCCGCGGGCGGTTCCGAGCAGAAGTACCTGAACGCCTTCCTCGACATCCGCCGCGAGGCCATGCTCACCCGGTACCCGGACCGCGACACCTCCCGCGTCGACACGGCCCAGCGCCGGTTCCTGGAGGCCGGGAACCTGGGTCTGGAGACCCCGCTGGTGTGGGAGATGTACGGGGACCACTACAGGCTTCCCTGAACATGCGAAGGCGCCTGCCCAGTCGTCCGGTCGGGGACTGAGGGCAGGCGCCTTCTGTGTTCCGTACGCCGTTGTACGGGACGTGTGTGAGGGACCGTCAGGTCACCTTGTGCACCGCTCGTCAGACCATCAGCGAGCGGTCCGTCGGGCGGATCGGGGCCGGCAGCTCGCTCGCCCCGGTGAGGAAGCGGTCGCAGCCGCGGGCGGCCGAGCGGCCCTCCGCGATCGCCCACACGATGAGCGACTGGCCGCGGCCGGCGTCACCGGCGACGAACACACCGGGCACGTTGGTCTGGAAGTCGGCGTCGCGGGCGATGTTACCGCGTTCGTCGAGGTCCAGGCCGAACTGCTCGACCAGGCCGTTGTCCCGGTCGGTACCGGTGAAGCCCATGGCGAGGGTGACGAGCTGGGCCGGGATCTTGCGCTCGGTGCCCGGCTTCGAGGTGAGCTTGCCGTCGACGAACTCGACCTCGCTCATGTGCAGCCACTGGACGTTGCCGTCCTCGTCGCCCTCGAAGTGGGTGGTGGAGACGGAGTAGATCCGCTCACCGCCCTCCTCGTGGGCGGACGTGACCTTGTACAGCATGGGGAAGGTCGGCCACGGCTGGGAGACCGGGTTCCGCTCCTCGTTCGGGCGGGGCATGATCTCCAGCTGGGTGACGGAGGCCGCGCCCTGGCGGTGGGCGGTGCCCACGCAGTCGGCGCCGGTGTCACCGCCGCCGATCACCACGACGTGCTTGCCCTCGGCCGAGATCGGCGGGGCGACGTAGTCGCCCTCCTGCACCTTGTTGGCCAGCGGCAGGTACTCCATGGCCTGGTGGATGCCCTTGAGCTCGCGGCCCGGCACCGGCAGGTCGCGCGCGGTCGTCGCGCCGACGGCGAGGACCACGGCGTCGTACCGCTTGCGCAGCGCGGTGGCCGGCATGTCGCGGCCGATCTCCACGCCCGTACGGAACTTGGTGCCCTCCGCGCGCATCTGCTCGATACGGCGGTTGATGTGCCGCTTCTCCATCTTGAACTCGGGGATGCCGTAGCGCAGCAGGCCGCCGATGCGGTCGGCGCGCTCGTACACCGCGACCGTGTGGCCGGCCCGGGTGAGCTGCTGGGCGGCGGCCAGGCCCGCGGGGCCGGAGCCGACGACCGCGACGGTCTTGCCGGAGAGGCGCTCGGGGACCTGCGGGGCGACGTCACCGGTCTCCCACGCCTTGTCGATGATCGAGACCTCGACGTTCTTGATGGTGACCGGCGGCTGGTTGATGCCGAGCACGCACGCCGACTCGCACGGAGCCGGGCACAGGCGGCCGGTGAACTCCGGGAAGTTGTTGGTGGCGTGCAGCCGCTCGGAGGCGGCGCCCCAGTCCTCGCGGTAGGCGTAGTCGTTCCACTCGGGGATGAGGTTCCCCAGCGGACAGCCGTTGTGGCAGAACGGGATGCCGCAGTCCATGCACCGGCTGGCCTGCTTGCTGATGATCGGCAGCAGGGAGCCGGGGACGTAGACCTCGTTCCAGTCCTTCCTGCGCTCCTCGACCGGACGGGACCTGGCGACCTCGCGGCCGTGGTTCAGAAAGCCCTTCGGGTCAGCCATTGATCGCCGCCTCCATCATCTTCTCGGTGATCTCGGTCTCGGAGAGACCTGCTCGCTCGGCGGCGTCCTTGGCGGCGAGCACTGCCTTGTACGTGCTGGGGATGATCTTGCTGAAGCGCTGCACGGCGGTGTCCCACTCGGCGAGCAGCTTCTCGGCGACGGTGGAGCCCGTCTCCTCCTGGTGGCGGCGGACCACGTCGTGCAGCCACTGCTTGTCGGCGTCGTCCAGGGCGCCCACGGCGTCCAGGTTGCCGGCGTTGACGTTGCTCCGGTCGAGGTCGATGACGTAGGCGACGCCGCCGGACATGCCGGCCGCGAAGTTGCGCCCCGTCTCGCCGAGGACGACCGCGTGACCGCCGGTCATGTACTCGCAGCCGTGGTCGCCCACGCCCTCGGAGACGACCGTCGCGCCGGAGTTGCGGACGCAGAACCGCTCGCCGGTCCGGCCGCGCAGGAACAGCTCGCCGCCGGTCGCGCCGTACGCGATCGTGTTGCCCGCGATGGTCGAGTACTCGGCGAGGTGGTCGGCCGCGCGGTCCGGGCGGACCACGATCCGGCCGCCGGACAGGCCCTTGCCGACGTAGTCGTTGGCGTCGCCCTCCAGGCGCAGCGTGACACCGCGCGGGAGGAAGGCGCCGAAGGACTGCCCCGCGGAGCCGGTGAAGGTGATGTCGATGGTGTCGTCGGGCAGGCCCGCACCGCCGAACTTCTTCGTCACCTCGTGGCCGAGCATGGTGCCGACCGTGCGGTTGATGTTGCGGATGGCGACCTGGGCGCGCACCGGCTGGGCGTCCTCGGCGCCGGACGCGGCGAGCGCGTCGGCGGCGAGCCTGATCAGCTCGTTGTCGAGCGCCTTCTCCAGACCGTGGTCCTGGGCGACGACCTGGTGGCGGACGGCGCCCTCGGGCAGCTCGGGCACGTGGAACAGCGGGGCCAGCTCCAGGCCCTGCGCCTTCCAGTGGTTCACCGCGCGGGTCACGTCGAGGATCTCGGCGTGGCCGACGGCCTCCTCGATGGAGCGGAAGCCCAGCTCGGCGAGGAGCTCGCGGACCTCCTCGGCGATGAACCGGAAGAAGTTCACGACGTACTCGGCCTTGCCGGAGAACCGGTCCCGCAGGACGGGGTTCTGGGTGGCGATGCCGACCGGGCAGGTGTCCAGGTGGCAGACGCGCATCATCACGCAGCCGGAGACGACCAGCGGGGCGGTGGCGAAGCCGAACTCCTCGGCGCCGAGGAGCGCGGCGATGACCACGTCACGGCCGGTCTTGAGCTGACCGTCGGTCTGCACGACGATCCGGTCGCGCAGGCCGTTGAGCAGCAGGGTCTGCTGGGTCTCGGCGAGGCCGAGCTCCCAGGGACCGCCGGCGTGCTTCAGCGACGTCAGCGGGGAGGCACCGGTGCCTCCGTCGTGACCGGAGATCAGGACGACGTCCGCGTGCGCCTTGGAGACACCCGCGGCGACGGTGCCGACGCCGACCTCGGAGACCAGCTTGACGTGAATGCGCGCCTGGGGGTTGGCGTTCTTCAGGTCGTGGATGAGCTGGGCGAGGTCCTCGATGGAGTAGATGTCGTGGTGCGGCGGCGGGGAGATGAGCCCCACGCCCGGCGTCGAGTGCCGGGTCTTCGCGACCCACGGGTAGACCTTGTGGCCGGGCAGCTGGCCGCCCTCACCGGGCTTGGCGCCCTGGGCCATCTTGATCTGGATGTCGTCGGAGTTGACCAGGTACTCGGAGGTCACACCGAAGCGGCCGGAGGCGACCTGCTTGATGGACGACCGGCGGGCCGGGTCGTACAGCCGCTCCGGGTCCTCGCCGCCCTCACCGGTGTTGGACTTGCCGCCCAGCTGGTTCATGGCGATGGCGAGCGTCTCGTGCGCCTCGCGGGAGATGGAGCCGTACGACATGGCGCCGGTGGAGAACCGCTTGACGATCTCGGAGACCGGCTCGACCTCGTCGACCGGGATCGGCTGCCGGCCGGAGGTGAAGCCGAACAGACCGCGGAGCGTCATCAGGCGCTCGGACTGCTCGTTCACCCGCTCGGTGTACTTCTTGAAGATGTCGTAGCGGCCGGAGCGCGTGGAGTGCTGGAGGCGGAAGACCGTCTCCGGGTCGAACAGGTGCGGCTCGCCCTCGCGGCGCCACTGGTACTCGCCGCCGATCTCCAGCGCGCGGTGCGCGGGAGCGATGCCGGAGGCGGGGTAGGCCTTGGCGTGGCGGGCGGCGACCTCCTTGGCGACGACGTCGATGCCGACGCCGCCGATCTTGGTGGCGGTGCCGTTGAAGTACTTCTCCACGAAGGCGTCCTCGAGACCGACGGCCTCGAAGACCTGGGCGCCGCGGTAGGAGGCGACCGTGGAGATGCCCATCTTGGACATGACCTTCAGGACGCCCTTGCCGAGGGCGTAGATCAGGTTGCGGATGGCCTTCTCGGCCTCGATGCCCGGCAGGAAGGTGCCCGCGCGGACCAGGTCCTCGACGGACTCCATCGCCAGGTACGGGTTGACGGCGGCGGCGCCGTAGCCGATGAGCAGGGCGACGTGGTGGACCTCGCGGACGTCACCGGCCTCGACCAGCAGACCCACCTGGGTGCGCTGCTTGGTGCGGATGAGGTGGTGGTGGACGGCCGCGGTGAGCAGCAGCGACGGGATCGGCGCGTGCTCGGCGTCGGAGTGCCGGTCGGACAGGACGATCAGCCGGGCGCCGTTCTCTATGGCGGCGTCGGCCTCGGCGCAGATGTCCTCGATGCGTTCGGCGAGCGCGTCACCGCCGCCGGACACCCGGTACAGGCCGGAGAGGGTCGCGGCCTTGAAGCCGGGCATGTCGCCGTCGGCGTTGATGTGGATGAGCTTGGCCAGCTCGTCGTTGTCGATCACCGGGAAGGGCAGGACGACACTGCGGCAGGAGGCCGCGGTCGGCTCCAGCAGGTTGCCCGACGGGCCCAGCGGGGAGCGCAGGGAGGTGACCAGTTCCTCGCGGATCGCGTCCAGCGGCGGGTTGGTGACCTGCGCGAAGAGCTGGGTGAAGTAGTCGAAGAGCAGGCGCGGGCGCTCGCTCAGCGCGGCGATCGGCGAGTCGGTGCCCATCGAGCCGATCGGCTCGGCGCCGGCCTTGGCCATCGGCGCGATCAGGACCCGCAGCTCCTCCTCGGTGTAGCCGAAGGTCTGCTGGCGGCGGGTGACCGAGGCGTGGGTGTGCACGATGTGCTCGCGCTCGGGCAGGTCGGGCAGCTCGATCTCGCCGGCCTCGAGCCACTCCGCGTAGGGGTGCTCGGCGGCGAGCCCGTCCTTGATCTCGTCGTCCTCGATGATGCGGTGCTCGACGGTGTCCACCAGGAACATCCGGCCGGGCTGCAGGCGGCCCTTGCGGACGACCTTCGCCGGGTCGATGTCGAGGACGCCGACCTCGGAGCCGAGGACGACGAGGCCGTCGTCGGTGACCCAGTAGCGGCCGGGGCGCAGACCGTTGCGGTCGAGTACGGCGCCGACCTGGGTGCCGTCGGTGAAGGTGACGCAGGCGGGGCCGTCCCAGGGCTCCATCATCGTGGAGTGGTACTGGTAGAAGGCGCGCCGGGCCGGGTCCATGGAGTCGTGGTTCTCCCACGCCTCCGGGATCATCATCAGCACGGAGTGCGGCAGCGAACGCCCGCCCAGGTGCAGCAGTTCGAGGACCTCGTCGAAGGAGGCGGAGTCCGAGGCGTCGGGCGTACAGACCGGGAAGATCCGCTCGAGGTTCTTGTCCTCGGCGCCGAACAGGTCGGAGACGAGCTGGGACTCGCGGGCGCGCATCCAGTTGCGGTTGCCCTTGACGGTGTTGATCTCACCGTTGTGCGCGACGAAGCGGTACGGGTGCGCGAGCGGCCACGACGGGAAGGTGTTCGTGGAGAACCGGGAGTGCACCAGCGCGATCGCGGAGCCGAAGCGGCGGTCGGACAGGTCCGGGAAGAAGGGCTCGAGCTGGCCGGTGGTCAGCATGCCCTTGTAGACGATGGTCCGCGCGGACAGCGACGGGAAGTAGACGCCGACCTCGCGCTCGGCGCGCTTGCGCAGCACGAACGCCTTGCGGTCGAGGTCGAGGCCCTTGAGCTCACCGGCGCTGACGAAGATCTGCCGGAAGACCGGCATCGTCGAGCGGGCGGTGGCGCCGAGCAGTTCGGGCGCGACCGGCACCTCGCGCCAGCCGAGGACGGTCAGGTCCTCGGCGGCGGCGATCTCCTCGACGCGGGCGACGGCGGCGTCGGCGCCGTCCTCCGGCAGGAAGGCGATACCGACCGCGTAACCGCCGGCCTCGGGCAGCTCGAATCCGGCCACCTCGCGGAAGAAGGTGTCCGGGACCTGGGAGAGGATTCCGGCGCCGTCGCCGGAGTCCGGCTCGGAACCGGTGGCACCGCGGTGTTCGAGGTTGCGCAGGACCGTGAGGGCCTGATCCACCAGGGTGTGGGACGCCTCGCCGGTGAGGGTTGCGACGAAGCCGACGCCGCAGGCGTCGTGCTCGTTGCGGGGGTCGTACATACCCTGCGCAGCAGGGCGAGCATCCATGAACGACCAGTTCAGGCGGTCGTTCATGGAATGCTGGGACGGCTGGCGCGGCGTACGCATCGGCTCTCCCGTCGTCGTCATGTGGCATGTGGCAAGTGCCGAGGGACGACGTTGGCCCTCTGCGTGGTGCAAAATTTCGTGCAGGTTACATGATGGAGCGGTTCTCGGAAACCGGGATAATCCGTTCCAGCATGCGGACACCACATGGGTCGCGGCGAGGTTCCGCGCCTGGCGGTGGAAGCCATGGGGGCCGGTCGGACAGATCGGTGTCCATCGCGGCCCTATGGCGGGAAAGGGCTCCTTCGCCCGACCCGCGGGGCACGCCGTCGGCCTCTTTGCCCACAGCGCTTACGGCTCATGCCCAGTGGTCATGCGGCCGAAACCAGCAATTTACGACTACTTATGCGGCCCAACGCATAAGTGCGAGTCGCACTATCCTACGGCCGTTCCGAACAGTGTGCCCAGGACGTACGTCACACCGGCCGCCGCGCCACCGAGGGCGAGCTGCCGCAGACCGCTGTACCACCAGGTCCGTGCCGTCACCTTGGCCACCACCGCGCCGCACAGGAAGAGCCCGAGCAGCGCCAGCAGCACGGCGGGCCACAGGCTGCTCGCGCCGAGCAGATACGGCAGTACGGGCAGCAGGGCGCCCAGTGCGAAGGAGCCGAAGCTGGACACGGCGGCGACGGTGGGCGAGGGCAGGTCGAAGGGGTCGATGCCGAGTTCCTCGCGGGCGTGGATCTCCAGCGCCTGCTCGGGGTCCCGGGAGAGCTGCCGGGCGACCTCACGGGCCAGCCCGGGCTCGACGCCACGGGACTCGTAGAGCGCGGCGAGCTCGGCCTCCTCGTCCTTGGGGTGCTTGCGCAGCTCACGCCGCTCGACGTCGAGCTCGGCCTCGACCAGCTCACGCTGGGAGGCGACGGAGGTGTACTCGCCGGCCGCCATGGAGAAGGCACCGGCGGCCAGACCGGCGAGACCGGTGAGCACGACGGTCTGCTGACTGACCGCCCCTCCGGCGACACCGGTCATCAGGGCGAGGTTGGAGACCAGTCCGTCCATCGCGCCGAAGACCGCGGGGCGCAGCCAGCCGCCGTTCACGTCCCGGTGCGTGTGGTTGTCGCGGTGCGCCTCGTGCAGCGTCGCCTCGGTCTCGATGATGGCCATGCCTGTGTCCCCCACAGCTCTTCTTTGGACAAGTTCTATTCTTCGACAACACTCAACGTACGCCTCCTCATTCCTTCCCGCCAGCAAGGAAAGGCTGGGCTAACCTGCGGTTTTGCGGGTTTTGCTCGTTTGCGTGGATGGGTGCGCAGATGTCGACCGGGTGACGCTGGGGCCGGTGAGGCTGCGCCGAGTACCGAGCCGGGGACAGATGCGCAAAGGGCTCCGCGCCTCTCGGGGCGCACCTGAGAGGAGAGCCGCGTATGGCATCGACCGCCCGCATCCCCTCTGTCCCGGCCGGCCCGGCCGGCCCGGCCGGCCCGGCCGGCCCGGCTGTTTCGGCCGGCCCGGTTGCGCCGACTGGCCCGGTTGCGTCGGCGGTTTTGGCCGGCCCGGCTGTTCCGGCTGGCCCGGCTGTTCCGGCTGTTCCGGCCGGCCCGGTTGCGCCGGCTGGCCCGGTTGCGTCGGCGGTTTTGGCCGGCCCGGCTGTTCCGGCTGGCCCGGCTGTTCCGGCTGTTTCGGCCGGCCCGGTTGCGCCGACTGGCCCGGTTGCGTCGGCGGTTTTGGCCGGCCCGGCTGTTCCGGCTGTTCCGGCTGTTCCGGCTGGCTCGGCTGTTCCGGCCGGCTCGGCTGTTCCGGCCGGCCCGGTTGCGTCGGCTGTTCCGGCCGGCCCGGTGCCCGGGGACGTCCTCGGGCGCCGTGAGCGGGCGCGCGGCGCGCTGCTCGGTCTGGCCGTCGGCGACGCGCTGGGCGCCCCGGCCGAGAACATGAAGCCCTCCGAGATCCGCGCGCGGTGGGGCCGCATCACGGGATACGTGACGGAGCACCCGGCGGGCACGGACGACACCGAGTACGCGATCTTCTCCGGCCTGCTGCTGGCCCGGCACGGCTCCGCGCTCACCCCGGCGCATGTCGAGGCGGCCTGGCACGAGTGGATCGCGGACCACGCGGAGGGCCCTTTCCGGGGCGCCGGCTTCAGCGAGCGCGGCACGCTGGAGAACCTGCGCCGGGGACTGGCGGCGCCGATCTCCGCCCAGCACCGGCACGCCTGGAGCGACGGGCTGGCGATGCGGGCGGCACCCCACGGGGTGTTCGCGGCCGGCCGTCCCGACGAGGCGGCCCGGCTGGCGGCGATCGACGGTTCGGTCAGCCACGACGGCGAGGGCATCTACGGCGGCCAGGCGGTCGCGGCGGGCGTCGCGGCGGCGATGGCCGGGGCGCCGGTGGTCGCGGTCGTGGCCTCGGCCCTGGCGGTGGTCCCGGACGACTCCTGGACCGCCCGCTCACTGCGCCGCGCCGTCACCGCGGCCCACCTGGGCGAACGCGCGGTCCGCGCGGCGGTGGTGATCGGCGGCTACCCGTGGACGGACCTGGCCCCCGAGGCGGTCGCCCTCGCCTTCGGCGCGTACGCGGCGGCCGACGGCGACTTCGAACAGGCGGTGCTGACGGCCGTCAACATGGGGCGCGACGCGGACACCACGGCGGCGGTGGCCGGCGCCCTGGCGGGCGCGACGCGGGGCGCCGCGGCGATCCCGCCGGCCTGGTCGTCCGCCATCACCCCGGCCCGCGGCACCTGCCTCCCGACCATGGCGGGCCACCACGTCCTGGACATCGCGGACCTGCTGACGCCGGAGGCACCCGACGACTTGGTCCTGGCACCGGCCGACAAGACGGAGGCGCCCACATGATCCCCCTCACCGAGGCAGACCCCACAGCCGCCACCGAGACCACCCCACACAACCCACCCGCGCCCGACGCCACCGAGACCACCCCACCCGCACCACCCGCACCACCCGCAGCCGCCGACGGCGAGAACGCCCCACAGGGGCCACCCGCACCCGACGACGAACGCCGCACGGGTGGTGCGGGTGGGAACATCCGGGCCGAAGGCGAAGCCGAGGCCGAAAGCCCCACCCAGCCGCCGCAGGCACAGGCACAGGCACAGGCACGGGCCGAAGCCAAGGCCGTCGAAACCGCGCCGCAGGCGAGGATCGAGGGCCTCCTCCTCGGCCTCGCCGCAGGCGACGCCGCCGGCTGGCCCGCCGCCCGCCACCGAGCGGCAAGGATGCCCGAGTGGACACGCCGCCTCACCCGCGAGCTCGACACCTTCGCCGAACAGAACGCCACGACCACCCTCCCCGTCCCCATCGCCCTCAACCAGCCCTCCGAACCCCTGCGCCTGGGCCCCTCCGACGACGCCGAATGGGCGGCCTTCGCCGCGGAAGCCGTCCTCCGCGCCGGAGACGACACCGCCTTCGGCGACCTGAGCCGAGAACGCCGCACCCGCGCGGCGATCGACCTGACCTGGAACACCGTCGCCGGCGAGGTCGCCGCGGCGGCGGACCGCGCCCCCGAGACGGAGTCCGCCGTACTCCCCCTGCGGGCCCGCATCTCCGTCCGCGCCGGCCTCGGCAACCTCGCCACCGGCCTGCGCCCGCCCGCCACCGGCCACGACAACCCCCACTACTTCGACGACGCCGCCTGCGTACGCGCCTGCGTGCTGGCCGTGGCCCACCCCGGCGACCCACGGGCCGCCGCCGACCTCGCGGAGTTCGACGCCCGCTACACCCAGGACGGCGACGGCGTGCACGGCGCCCGCGCCATGGCCGCCGCCGTCTCCCTCGCGCTGACCGGCGCGGACCCGCACACCTGTGTGGCGGCGGCCTGCGCCGAGCTGCCCGAGGACACGGAGATCGGCCGCAACGCCCGGCACGCCCTGAAGCTCGCGGCGGACGCCGACAGCGCCTTCGCCCTCGTACCGCCGCTGGAGCACCAGATCGTCGACCACGTCTACAGCTACGGCGTCGCCGCCGCCGAGACCGTCCCCGTCGCCCTCGCCCTCACCACCGCCGCCCACGGCCGGATCGCGGAGGCGGTCCCCGCGGCGGCCTGTCTGTCCCGGGTCGCGGACTCCGCCCCGGCGCTCGTCGGCGCCCTCACCGGCGCGCTGGGCGGCGGGGCCGCGATCCCGGAGACGTGGCGGGAGAGCTGCCGCACCCTCTCCGGCTGCGTACTCCCCCGGCTCACCGGCACGGACCTGGTGGAACTCGCCGGACTCCTGGAAGCCGCACAACCGGCCCCGCCGGGGGGATGATTCGGACATGACGCGCGAAGAGGCGGAAAAGAGTGACCAGGGCCTGCCCCTGGACGAACGGATCACCGGCGCCCTCGTCGGGGCGGCCGTCGGCGACGCCCTCGGGGGGCCGGTCGAGGGGTACTCCCCCGAGCAGATCACCGAGCGCCACGGCGGGCGCGTACACGGCGTCGTCGGCCCGTGGAACGGCGACGCGTGGCGCACCGCCCGCCCCATCGCGCCGTACCACAAGGGCGACGGCCACGTCACCGACGACACCCTGATGACGCACGCACTGATCCGGGTGTACGCGACGGTCCGCGACCACCTGGACGCCTACGCCGTCGCCGACCACCTGGTCCCGGACCTGATGACGAACCCGCGCTGGATCCCGGAGCTGGAGGCGGAGGCGATCCCGCTGCAGCGGATCTTCCTCGCCGAGAAGTGGCTCGTGGCCCGCCTGCACTACGGTCACGTCGACCCGCGCGAGGCCGGTGCCGGCAACATCGTCAACTGCGGTGCCGCGATGTACATGGCCCCGGTCGGCCTGGTCAACGCCGCCCATCCGGCCGCCGCCTACGCCGAGGCGCTGGATGTCGCGGGCGCGCACCAGTCGTCGTACGGCAGGGAGGCGGCCGGTGTCTTCGCGGCGGCCGTGGCGGCGGCGTGCGCGCCGGGTGCGACGGCGGACTCGGTGGTCGCCGCGTGTCTGGCCTTGGCGAAGGACGGCACCCGGGAGGCGATCGAGAAGGTCTGCGACGTCGCCTCGCGCCACACGGACTTCGAGTCGGCGCTGGGTCCGCTGCGGGAGGCGGTGACGCCGTACGACACGGTCGGCCCCGACTACCGCTCCCCCTCGCTGGGTGCCCGCCGCCCGTCCCGGCTGCACGCCGTCGAGGAACTCCCGGTCGCGCTGGGCATGCTGGTGGTGGCCGGCGGCGACTTCCGCCACGCGGTCCTGGGCGCGGTGAACTACGGCCGCGACTGCGACTCCATCGCCACGATGGCCGGCGCGGTGGCCGGCGCGCTCGGCTCACCGGTCCCCGAGGGCTGGGCCAAGACGGTGGCGGAGGCCAGCCGCCTGGACCTGTGGGAACCGGCGACCGTGCTCACCACCGTGACCCGCGAGATCTTCGCGCGGGACGTGGACCGCCGCCGCGCCCACGAGCGGGCGTTCGCGGACCTGGGAGGTCCCGGATGCTCCGACTGACCTGGGTCCAACCGGAGGACCTGATCGGCCACGAACTGCGCCAGGCGTCCCAGGACGGCCGGGAACCCTCCGCCATCGCCGCCCGCTGGCGAGCGGCAGGCGGCCCCGAAGCCCCGGCGCACGCGGGCGCGTCCCCGAAACCGGCCTCCCCCTACCTCCGCCTCCTGGCCACCGACCTCCTGGACGAACTCGCCGACCTCCCCAGCGCCCTCGCGGACGACGAACCGACCGACCTCACCAGAATCAAATCCCTGTGCCCCGACTGGCCGTCGCTCCCGCGTTCCCGCGGGCAGTCGTGCCGCTGGGGCGGCACGGGTGGGCGATGGGGGTCCCCCCGCTCATGGGGGTCCCCCCGCTCATGGGGGTCCCCCCGCTCGAGCGAAGCCGAGAGTGGGGGAGAAGCCGAGAGTGGGGGAGAAGCCGAGAGTGGGGGAGAAGCCGAGAGTGGGGGAGGCACCCCGCAAACGCCGGGCCGCGCGAGCACCCCCCGCCCAGCACACACCGCCGCCCTGGAAGCCGCCTGGCTCGGCAGAGCAGCCGGCTGCCTCCTGGGCAAACCGGTGGAGAAACTCCCCCTCACCGCCATCCGCCAACTGGCCCAGGCAACCGGCAACTGGCCCCTGACCAACTACTTCACCGCCCACGGCGTCCCCGAGGACCTCCTCACCAGACACCCCTGGAACCGCCGCTCCGCGACGACCTCCCTCGCCGAGAACATCGACGGCATGCCCGAGGACGACGACCTCAACTACCCCCTCCTGAACCTCCTCGTCCTCCAACGCCACACCCGCGCCTTCACCCCCACCGACGTGGCCCGCGTCTGGCTGGACGAACTCCCCGCCGGCCGCACCTTCACCGCCGAACGCGTCGCCTACCGCAACCTCCTCAGCGGCCTGGAACCCCCACTGACCGCCCGCCGCCACAACCCCTTCCGCGAGTGGATCGGCGCCCTGATCCGCGCCGACGTGCACGGCTGGACCAACCCCGGCGACCCGGCCGCCGCCGCCGAGCAGGCCCACCGCGACGCCACCCTCACCCACACCGCCAACGGCGTCTACGCGGCGATGTTCACGGCGGCCGTCATCGCCACCGCCGCCACCGGCGACCACGACGTCCACGCCTGTCTGCGCGCCGGCCTCACCGTCGTCCCGCCCCGCTCCCGCCTCGCCCGAGCCGTCCGCCAGGCCGTTCGACTGGCGCACGAGCACACCGACTTCGACACCGTCGTCGACGTCCTGCACGCCACCTACGCCGCCACCCACCACTGGGTGCACGCCGTCCCCAACACCGCCCTGATCGCCGCCGCCCTCACCCACGCCGACGGCGACTTCACCGGCTCCGTCTGCCGCGCGGTGTCCGGCGGCTGGGACACCGACTCCAACGGTGCGACGGCCGGCAGCGTCGCCGCCCTTCTCGCCGGTTCGCCCCGCGCCCTCCCCGAACACTGGACGGCCCCGCTGAAGAACCGCCTGGCCACCTCCGTCGGCGGCTTCCACGGCACCGGCTTCGACACCCTGGCCCGTCTGACCCACCTGGAGGCCACCCGCCCATGACGCCGTACGACGACCCCGCCCCCGTCCCCACCGGCCCCCCGCTGACCGGCCTGCGCGTCCTGGACCTCGCCACCCTCTTCGCCGGCCCCCTCGCCGCTACCCTGCTCGGCGACTTCGGCGCGGAGGTCGTCAAGGTCGAGCACCCGAGGAAACCGGACCCCTCCCGCGGCCACGGCCCGTCGAAGGACGGCATCGGCCTGTGGTGGAAGATGCTCGGCCGCAACAAGCGCACCATCACCCTCGACCTGTCCACGCCCGGCGGACAGGCCACCCTCCTGCGCCTCGCCGGGACCGCCGACGTGATCATCGAGAACTTCCGCCCCGGCACCCTGGAGAAGTGGGACCTGGGCTGGCCCGAGCTGTCCGCCGTCAACCCCCGGCTGGTCCTGGTCCGGGTCACCGGCTTCGGCCAGTTCGGCCCGTACGCGCACCGCCCCGGCTTCGGCACCCTCGCCGAGGCGATGAGCGGCTTCGCCGCGATCACCGGCGAACCGGACGCGCCGCCCACCCTCCCCCCGTTCGGTCTGGCGGACTCCATCGCGGGCCTGACCACGGCGTACGCGGTCATGACCGCGCTCGCCGGCCGGGACCGCACGGGAGAGGGCCAGGTCGTCGACATGGCGCTGATCGAGCCGATCCTGACCGCGCTGGGCCCCCAGCCCACCTGGTACGACCAGCTCGGCCACGTCCAGCCCCGTACCGGCAACCGCTCCCAGAACAACGCCCCGCGCGGCACCTACCTCACCGCCGACGGCACCTGGGTCGCCGTCTCCACCTCGGCCCAGTCGATCGCCGAGCGCGTGATGGTGCTGGTGGGCCGTCCCGACCTGATCGAGGAGCCCTGGTTCGCCACCGGTGAGGACCGGGCCCGGCACGCGGACGTGCTGGACGAGGCGGTCGGCGGCTGGATCGCCCGGCACACCCGCACCGACGTGCTGGCCGCCTTCGAGAAGGCGGAGGCGGCCGTCGCCCCCATCCAGGACGTACGGGACGTCATGACGGACCCGCAGTACCAGGCCCTGAACACGATCACCACGGTCGACGATCCCGAGCTGGGTCCGCTGCGCATGCAGAACGTGCTCTTCCGGCTCTCCGGCACCCCGGGCGCGATCCGCTGGGCGGGCCGCCCGCACGGCGCGGACACCGAGGAGGTCCTGACCGAGCTGGGTCTCACGCCCGACGACCTCGCGGAGCTCCGCGCGGAGGGCGCCCTGTGACGGGCTTCCCGCTGACCTGGCTGTACGCCCCCGGCGACCGTCCTCCCGTGGTGGCGAAGGCGCTCACCTCCGGCGCCGACGTGGTGGTGGTCGACCTGGAGGACGCGGTCGCCCCCGACCGCAAGGCCTACGCCCGCTCCGCCACCGCCGAGCTGCTGCGCGACCGCCAGCCGGTCCCGGTCCACGTCCGCGTCAACGCCCTGTCCGGCCCCTGGGCCCGCGCCGACCTCGCGGCCGTCGCGCACGCCCCCGGCCTGTCCGGCCTGCGCCTGCCCAAGGTGTCGTCCCCGGCCGACGTCGTACGCGTCGCCCGGCGCGCCGTGTCCGCCCACGGCGGCACACTGCCCCTGTACGCCCTCCTGGAGACGGCCCTCGGCATCGAACGCGCCCATGCCGTGGCCACCGCCCACCCGTCCCTGCGCGGCATCGCCATCGGGGAGGCGGACCTACGGGCCGACCTGGGCGTACGCGACGACGCGGGCCTCGACTGGTCCCGTTCCCGGGTGGTCGTCGCCGCGCGTGCGGCGGGCCTCGCCCCGCCCACCCAGTCCGTCCACCCCGACATCCGCGACCTGAACGGCCTGGCCGCCTCCTGCGCCCACGGCCGCGCCCTGGGTTTCCTGGGCCGCGCCGCGATCCACCCCCGTCAACTGCCGGTCATCGAGCGCGCCTACCTCCCCACGGAGGAGGAGATCGAGCAGGCGGAAACCATTCTCAAGGCAGCGGCCTCCGACCAGAGCGCCCAAGCCCTCCCCAACGGCACCTTCATCGACACAGCGGTAGTAAAAGCAGCCCAAAGAACCCTGTCCCTGACCACCAGACCCTGACCCACCCGTGAACCACGAGCAGCCGCGCCGCCGCCCCACCGCTCCCGCGAACAACCACCCGCCGCCATTCCCGCGAACAGCCGCCCGCCGCCGTTGCCGCGGGCAATCGTGCCGCTGGGGCGGCACGGGTGGGCGCGACGGCACCCCGCGAACGCCGGGCTGCGCAACACCTCCCGCCCCGCACAGGCCGAGGGCGCCCGGAAAACCCCGGGCGCCCTCGGTGTCGTACGGCAGACCGTCAGCTCTTCTTCGCCGACCCGGCCCCATCCTTGGAGTCCTCGGCCTCGGAGGACTCCTCCTTCTCGGAAGGAGCACCCTCCTCGTCCTTCTCCACGGCCTCGACCTCGTCAGCCTCACCATCGGAGGCAGCCTCACCGTCGGAGACTCCCGGCTCCACCACGTCCTCCCGCCCCGGCCGCTTCCGCGCCGACAGCACGATGTACAGCACCGCCAGCAGGAACACCAGGACCGCCGTCCAGTTGTTCAGCCGCAGCCCGAGAATGTGATGCGCCTCGTCGACCCGCATGTACTCGATCCAGAACCGCCCCGCGCAGTACGCCGCGACGTACAGCGCGAACGCCCGCCCGTGCCCGAGCTTGAACCGCCGGTCCGCCCAGATCACCAGCAGCGCCACCCCGACGCACCACAGCGACTCGTACAGGAACGTCGGGTGGTACGTCCCCGCGACCCGGCCGTCGGAGGAGGACGTGATCTCCACCGCCCACGGCAGATCCGTGGCCCGCCCGTACAGCTCCTGGTTGAACCAGTTGCCCCAGCGTCCGATCGCCTGGGCGAAGGCGATGCCCGGCGCGATGGCGTCGGCGTAGGCGGGCAGCGGGATGCCACGGCGCCGGCAGCCGATCCACGCGCCCAGCGCGCCGAAGGCGATCGCGCCCCAGATGCCGAGGCCGCCCTCCCAGATCTTGAAGGCGTCCACCCAGTCACGGCCCTCGCTGAAATACAGCTGGTAGTCCGTGATCACGTGGTAGAGCCGGCCGCCGATCAGGCCGAAGGGCACGGCCCAGACGGCGATGTCGGCCACCGTGCCGGCCCGCCCGCCCCGGGCGATCCAGCGCTTGTTGCCGAGCCAGACGGCAACGAAGACGCCGATGATGATGCAGAACGCGTAGCCGCGCAGCGGAACGGGGCCGAGATACAGCACCCCGCTCGACGGGCTGGGAATGTAGGCAAGTTCCATGGCAGGGTCGACGCTACCGTGCCGGACCGGCCGCACGGCGGGCAGCCCGGCTACGGCTCCATAACAGGACCGTCGGACGATCGGTCCGGGGCGTCACTGTCCCTTGTTGGCCTCCTCGACCATCCGCTTGAACTTCTCGGGGGTCATCGAGCGGTCCTGGTTGATGTCCTTGCCCTCGTACAGCACCGTCGGCGTGCCGCTGAAGCCGCCCTTCCGGAACGCCTCGTGGGACTTGGCGACCCAGCTGTTGTGCGTGCCGTCCTCGACGCAGGAGCGGAAGGCGGGGGTGTCGAGTCCGTCGACCTTGCCGGCCAGCTCGATCAGCTTGCCGTTGTCGGCGAAGGCGTCGTCGCTCTCCGGCGGCTGGTTCTCGAACAGCACGTCGTGGTACGCGGCGAACTTCCCGGCGTCCTGGGCGCAGGCGGCGGCGTTGGCCGCGTTGCGGGAGCCGGTGCCGCCCAGGCCGTTGTCGATCAGTGTGACCAGGTGGTACTCCACCTTCAGCTGACCGGATCCGGTCAGCTCGTGGATGGTGGGGCGGTAGTTCTGCTCGAAGACCTTGCAGGCCGGGCAGCGGAAGTCCTCCCACACCGTGAGGGTGGCCTTGGCGCTCTCCTCGCCGACCGGGATGGCGAGGCCGTCCTTGCCCAGGGCCCCGGAGGGCGCCACGACGGGGCCGGACGCCTCGCTCTCGTCGTCCCCGCCCGAATTGGCGGCGATGACACCGATCACCGCCGCGAGCCCCAGGACACAGAGCACGCTCGCGCCCACGATCAGGGCCCGGCGTCGCTTCTCCGTCTTCTTCTGCTTCTCGCGCTCGTCCGCCATCCGCTCCCGGGCGGTGCGCTTTCCCTCACGGTTCTTCTCGCTCACACCCGCAGAACGAACCGGGGAGGCGCACAGCGCCTCCCCGGTCCCAGGACCACCCGTACGAGGGACCCGTATGACTACCTGCGGATACCTCGGCCGGTTACGCCTGTCGGCGTACGCCCTTGGCCAGGTCACCGGCGAGCGCCCGGACGGCCTCGACGCCGGCGGCGGCGTCGGGGGCGTCCAGCATCCGCTTGACGAAGGCCGAGCCGACGATCACGCCGTCGGCGAAGCGGGCGACCTCGGCGGCCTGGGCGGGGTTGGAGACGCCGAGTCCGACACAGACCGGGATACCGGTGGTGGCGCGGGTGCGCCGCACCAGGTCCTCGGCCTGCGCGCCGACCGACTCACGGGTGCCGGTGACACCCATCAGGGAGGCGGCGTAGACGAAGCCGCTGCCGACCGCGGTGATCTCGGCGAGCCGCTCGTCCTTGCTGCTGGGCGCGACCACGAAGACCGTGGCGAGCCCGTGCTTCTCCGCGTGCTCCCGCCACAGCGCCGACTCCTGGACGGGCAGGTCGGGCAGGATGCACCCGGCGCCGCCCGCCTCGGCCAGCTCGGCGGTGAACCGCTCGACGCCGTAGCGGTCGATGGGGTTCCAGTACGTCATGACGAGGATCGGCTTGCCGGTGGCCGCGTGGGCCTCGCGGACCGTGCGCATCACGTCGGCGATCCTCACGCCGCCGCGCAGGGCGATGTCGTCGGCGGTCTGGATGACCGGGCCGTCGAGGACCGGGTCGCTGTGCGGCAGACCCACCTCCACGACGTCGGCGCCGCCGTCCAGGGCGGCCTTGACGGCCTCGATGCCGCCGTCCACGGTCGGGAACCCGGCCGGGAGGTAGGCGATGAGGGCGGAGCGGCCCTCGGCCTTCGCCGCGGCGAGGGTGTCGTTCAGCAGCCGCACGTTCCCGCTCACTTGGCGTCCCCCTCGATCTCGGCGGTGCCGGCCTCGTCGGCGGCGACCTCGGCGTCGGTGTCGTACAGCCCGAAGTAGCGGGCGGCGGTGTCCATGTCCTTGTCGCCGCGCCCGGACAGGTTGACGACGATCAGCGCGTCCTTGCCCAGCTCCTTGCCGACCTCCAGGGCGCCGGCGAGGGCGTGGGCGCTCTCGATGGCCGGGATGATGCCCTCGGTGCGCGACAGCAGGCGCAGGGCCTGCATGGCGGCGTCGTCGGTCACCGCGCGGTACTCGCCGCGGCCGCTGTCCTTGAGGTAGGAGTGCTCCGGGCCGATGCCCGGGTAGTCCAGGCCGGCCGAGATCGAGTACGGCTCGGTGATCTGGCCCTCGTCGTCCTGGAGGACGTACGACCGGGAACCGTGCAGGATGCCGGGCTCGCCCGCGGTGAGGGTGGCCGCGTGCTCGCCGCTCTCGATGCCGTGTCCGGCGGGCTCGCAGCCGATGAGGCGTACGCCGGTGTCCGGGATGAAGGCGTGGAAGAGTCCGATGGCGTTGGAGCCGCCGCCGACACAGGCGATCGCGGCGTCGGGCAGGCGTCCGGCGCGCTCCAGGAGCTGACGGCGGGCCTCGACGCCGATGACGCGGTGGAAGTCGCGCACCATCGCCGGGAAGGGGTGCGGTCCCGCGACGGTGCCGAAGAGGTAGTGCGTGCGGTCGACGTTGGCGACCCAGTCGCGGAACGCCTCGTTGATGGCGTCCTTCAGGGTGCGGCTGCCGGACTTCACGGCGATGACCTCGGCGCCGAGCATACGCATCCGGGCCACGTTGAGGGCCTGGCGCTGCGTGTCGATCTCGCCCATGTAGATCGTGCAGTCGAGGCCGAAGAGGGCGCAGGCGGTGGCGGTGGCCACGCCGTGCTGCCCCGCGCCGGTCTCGGCGATGACGCGGGTCTTGCCCATGCGCCTGGTGAGGAGGGCCTGGCCGAGCACGTTGTTGATCTTGTGCGAGCCGGTGTGGTTCAGGTCCTCGCGCTTGAGGAAGATCCTTGCTCCGCCGGCGTGCTCCGCGAAACGGGGGACCTCGGTGAGCGCGCTCGGGCGGCCGGTGTAGTTGACGAGCAGGTCGTCGAGTTCCCGGGCGAACTCGGGGTCGTGCTTGGCCTTGTCGTACTCGACGGCGACCTCGTCGACCGCGGCGACGAGGGCCTCCGGGATGAACTTGCCGCCGAAGGCGCCGAAGTAGCCTTCGGGGCTCGGGGTGCGACCCTCCGGGTCGGGGATGAAGAAGGTGCTGGACATGCGTGTACCTCACGGTGAGTGTGTGTCGGGCACGTTTCGCCGTGGAGCGGGGGTCGTCGGCCGGCTTCAGGCCGTGTGTGGCTGGTCGCGCTCACGCGACGGAGTCGCATATTCAGTACAGCCCCGCGCCCCTAGGTCGGCTGGTGCCATCGCATGCCGTTGACCTGCCCGGGTTCGTCGCCGATGACGTACCGCACCCGGCGGCCGTGCACCCTGCGCGCGGGCGCGCGGCAGCCCCGGGGCCGACAGCCGCGCGCGAGGCGGGCGTACGGGTCCCGGGGGGCCAGAGGGAGTGCGGGTGTCATCGGGGTCAGCCTACCGGTGGATCAGCCGCGGCCGTGGCGCAGGGCCGGGTGTTCGCCCGCTGCCACCAGGTCGGAGACAGCCGTCCTGGGGTCCTTGCCGGTGACCAGGGACTCGCCCACCAGGACGGCGTCGGCGCCGGCGTTGGCGTAGGCGATGAGGTCGTGCGGGCCGCGGACGCCGGACTCGGCGACCTTGACGATGTGCGCGGGAATCTCCGGGGCGACCCGCTCGAACGTGCCGCGGTCGACCTTCAGCGTCTTCAGGTTGCGCGCGTTGACGCCGATGACCTTGGCGCCCGCGTCGACCGCGCGCTCGACCTCGTCCTCGTCGTGCACCTCGACGAGCGGGGTGAGGCCGATGGACACGGCGCGCTCGATCAGCGACTCCAGGGCCGGCTGGTCGAGGGCCGCGACGATCAGCAGGGCGAGGTCGGCGCCGTACGCGCGGGCCTCCCAGAGCTGGTACGACGTGACGATGAAGTCCTTGCGCAGGACGGGGATGTCCACGCGCGCGCGGACGGCCTCCAGGTCGGCCAGCGAGCCGCCGAAACGGCGCTGTTCGGTGAGGACGGAGATGACGGCGGCGCCGCCCGCCTCGTAGTCGGCGGCGAGTCCCGCCGGGTCGGCGATCGCGGCCAGCGCGCCCTTGGACGGGCTGGAGCGCTTGACCTCGCAGATCACCTTGACACCGTCGCCGCGCAGGGCGGCCGCGCCGTCCTTGGCCGCGGGAGCCTTCGCCGCACGCTCCTTGAGCTCGTCGAGGCTGACGCGCGCCTGCCGCTCCGCGAGGTCGGCACGGACTCCGTCGATGATCTCGTCGAGCACACTCACGCGAGCGGCCCCCTTCCTGACGGTCGGTCTTCACTGGTCACTGCGATGGTATCCGCAGCAGGGCGGATGCCTCGCATCCAGGTTGACGCCGTTCCCTCCCCCACCCTCGGACCGGCTTCGCACGGCTCGGGCGGGAGGTGCCCCCATCCTGGGCTTTCGCCTGTTGATCAAGGATGCAGCCAGCCACCGAACGGCAGGTTCCGGACAACCGTGAACACCACGAGCAGTGCTCCCAGGGACCACAGGAGCACCGGCGGCGGATCGATCCGCCGCGGCGGCCCGCCGCGCGCCGCGCGGATCACCCAGACGGTCCACAGCACGGCGCAGACGGCGTAGCCGAGGACGGCGGGCGCGTTGGCCTGGAGGGCGGCCGGGAGGTCTCCGTGGACGACGGCGTGCGCGCTGCGCAGTCCGCCGCAGCCGGGGCAGTACAGGCCGGTGAGGCGCAGCAGCGGGCAGGCGGGGTAGTGGCCGGGCTCGTTGGGGTCCACGGCCCCGACGTAGGCGAAGGCCCCGGCGACGGCGGCGAGCAGCCCCGCGGGGACGGCCAGCCGGGCCGCTCTGCCGGGGGGCGCTTGGGGGGTGGGGGCGTTCACGCTGTGCATTGTGCCCCGGACGCGGCTCAGGGGCGGTTCCGGCGGTGTGCCGGGCCCGCCCCTGTGCGGAGTGCTCAGCCCTCGGCGCGGGCCGGTACGGCGTGGGTGCTCTTCGGCTGGCCCATGCCCATCGAGCGCATGACGGCGCCGACGATGCCGCCGAGGATCACGAGGCCCATGCCGGCCCAGAAGCCCGCGGGCTGGTCCATCACCATGAACGCGCCCGCGACGCAGAAACCGATGAAGGCGATGATGACACCGGTCCAGGCGGCCGGGGTGTGACCGTGGCTGCTGCCCGCCATTGCTTGCTCCTCGTTGCTGTGTACGTGTCTGAGCAGACGCTCGCCCTCATTGTCCCGCACGCACGCGCCGAGGGTGAGCGGGGGTGCGTTACGCGCTCGTCGGGTCCTCGCCCCTGTCCAGGGCCTTCCAGAGGTCCTCGGGGCGGTCGGGGTCGACGGGGGCGGGCCTGCGGCGTGGGCGTGGGGTGCCGCCCCGTTCGTAGCGGCCGGACATGGCCGGCCAGAGGCGGCCGTAGCGCAGGGCGAGCAGGCCGGCCAGCAGCAGCAGGACACCGCCCACGGCGGCCACGTACGGCCACGCCGTGTGGCTCAGGGCCTCCACGGTCGCGGACGTGTCACCCGACGCCTCCGCCGCCTTCTCGTCGAGCGCCCCGCTGTCCGACGCCCCGAACAGCGCCGCCGCCACCGTGCCCGCCCCGGACAGCGCCAAGAGGGCCGCGACGGCGAAGCGCCCGGCACGGCGCACGGCGAACACCGCGACCAGCGCCGCCAGCCCCACGACGGCCAGGGCGGCGGGCACGCCCGTCACGTCGCTGCCCTGCGCGGTCAGCGGGAACGCGCCGCCGGCCACCGTGGCGGTGCCCTCCGACCACTGCTGCCGGGTGGCGAGCAGGGCCACGGCCGCGCCCAGGGCGCCGCTCAGCAGGGCGACGGCGAGGCTGAGGCGGCCACCGCGGGCGGAACCGGCGGCCTCGGAACGGGGGGTAGGTACAGCAGTCACGCCCTCCACTATCGCCTGAACCCCGGGCGAACCGACACCCGGGGTTCACCTCGGACGTCCCTCAGACCGTTCCCAGCCGGTTCGCGGTGTGCACCGCGCGCAGCACCGCCGCCGCCTTGTTACGGCACTCGGTGTCCTCCGCGACCGGGTCGGAGTCGGCCACGATCCCCGCTCCGGCCTGCACGTACGCGGTGCCGTCCCGCAGCAGGGCGGTACGGATCGCGATCGCGGTGTCGGAGTCGCCCGCGAAGTCGAGGTAGCCGACGCAGCCGCCGTACAGCCCGCGCCGGGACGGTTCGAGTTCGTCGATGATCTGCAGCGCGCGGGGCTTGGGCGCCCCGGAGAGCGTGCCGGCCGGGAAGCAGGCGGTGAGCACGTCGAACGCGGTGCGGCCGGCGCCGACCCGGCCGGTGACCGTCGAGACGATGTGCATGACGTGCGAGTACCGCTCGACGGACATGAAGTCGACGACCTCGACGGAGCCGGGTTCGCAGACCCGTCCGAGGTCGTTGCGCCCGAGGTCGACGAGCATCAGGTGCTCCGCGCGCTCCTTGGGGTCGGCGAGCAGTTCGTCGCCGAGGGCCTGGTCCTCCTGCGGGGTGGCGCCGCGGTGCCGGGTGCCGGCGATGGGGTGGACCATGGCGTGCCCGTCCTCGACCTTCACCAGCGCCTCGGGGGACGAGCCGACCACGTCGAAGCCGTCGAAGCGGAACAGGTACATGTACGGGGACGGGTTGGTGGCCCGCAGCACCCGGTAGACGTCGAGGGCGCTCGCCGTGCACGGCGTCTCGAACCGCTGGGAGGGGACGACCTGGAAGGCCTCCCCCGCGCGGATGCGTTCCTTGATGTCCTCCACGGCCTGCCGGAAGTCGGGGCCGCCCCACCGCGCGGTGTACTCGGGCAGCTCGGAGGGCGGCAGCACGGCGGGCGGCTGGGCCACCGCGCGGGCGAGGTCGGCCTCCATGGCGTCGAGCCGGGCCACGGCGTCGGCGTACGCCTCGTCGACGCCGGTCTCCAGGTCGTTGTGGTTGATCGCGTTGGCGATCAGCCAGACGGCGCCCTCCCAGTGGTCCATGACGGCGAGGTCGCTGGTGAGCAGCATGGTCAGCTCGGGCAGCCTCAGGTCGTCCCGCTCGCCGGGGCCGACCTTCTCCAGGCGGCGCACGATGTCGTAGCCGAGGTAGCCGACCATGCCGCCGGTGAAGGGCGGCAGGCCCAGGTCGTGGGCGAGGTCGCGCGGGGTGTGCAGGGTCTGGAGGGTCGTGCGCAGCGCGGCGAGCGGATCGCCGTCCACGGGGACGCCGACGGGCGGGGCCCCCTCCCAGTGCGCCTGTCCGGCGCGCTCGGTGAGGGTGGCGGCGCTGCGGACGCCGACGAAGGAGTAGCGGGACCAGGAGCGGCCGTTCTCCGCCGACTCCAGCAGGAACGTGCCCGGGCGCTCGGCGGCGAGCTTGCGGTAGAGCGCGACCGGGGTGTCGCCGTCGGCGAGGAGCTTGCGGGTGACCGGGATGACCCGGCGGTCGGTGGCGAGCTTGCGGAACGTCTCGAGGTCCATGGCGGCAGACCTTACTGATCCGCGGCGGGGACGTCCGCCGGCAGGACGTCGGCGTCGAAGCAGGTGCGGGCGCCGGTGTGGCAGGCGGCGCCCACCTGGTCGACCTTGACCAGCACGGTGTCCGCGTCGCAGTCCAGGGCGACCGACTTGACCCACTGGAAGTGGCCGGAGGTGTCGCCCTTGACCCAGTACTCCTGACGGCTGCGCGACCAGTAGGTGCAGCGGCCGGTGGTGAGCGTGCGGTGCAGTGCCTCGTCGTCCATCCAGCCCAGCATCAGCACCTCTCCGGTGTCGTACTGCTGGGCGATGGCGGGCAGGAGGCCGTCGGGGCTGCGCTTGAGCCGCGCGGCGATCTCCGGGTCGAGGCGGCTGGGCCGGGACGTGCTGCTGGTCATGTCGACCATTGTGCCGCGCCCCGGTCACCGGGCCTTGACGATGTCCACTGGGCGGACTTCCCGCCCGGCCGTAGGCTGGCATGCATGTCGACCCATGCCAAGCGTGAACGACTTCTCCTGGCCGATCTGCTGGAGACCACGGGCCCGGAGGCCCCCACCCTCTGCGAGGGCTGGACGGCCCGGGACCTCGCCGCCCACGTGGTGGTGCGCGAGCGCCGCCCCGACGCGGCCGGCGGCATGCTGGTCAAGCAGCTGGCGGCGCGTCTGGAGCGGGTGACGGCGGAGTTCACCGACAAGCCGTACGAGGAGCTGATCCAGCTCATCCGGACGGGTCCGCCGCGCTTCTCACCCTTCTCGCTCAAGCAGATCGACGAGCTGTCGAACATCGTCGAGTTCTACGTCCACACGGAGGACGTGCGCCGCGCCCAGCCCGACTGGACGCCGCGCGAGCTCGACCCGGTGTTCCAGGACGCCCTGTGGTCGCGTCTGGAGCGCTCCGCGCGGTTGATGGGCCGCGGGGTGCCGACGGGTCTGGTGCTGCGCCGTCCGGACGGCCAGACGGTGGTGGCGCATCGCGGCACCCCGGTGGTCACGGTGACCGGGGAGCCGTCCGAGCTGGTGCTGTTCGCCTACGGCCGGCAGAGCGCCGCCAAGGTCGGGCTGGACGGCGACGAGGACGCGATCACGAAGCTGCGCGAGACCAAACAGCTCGGCATCTGATCCGCACCCGAAAGGCGCAGCTCGTGATCAAAGTGGCCATGACCAGTGTGTACGTCGACGACGTGGCGAAGGCGCACGCCTTCTACACCGATGTCCTCGGCTTCGAGACCCGTACCCACATGGATCTGGGCGGCGGCACGCTGTTCGTCACCGTGGGCGCGAAGGACGGCGCCCAGCGGGACCTGGAGCTGCTGCTGGAGCCGGGCCAGGGGCCCATAGCGGAGCCGTACCGCAGGGCGGTGCGCGAGGCGGGGCTGCCCGCGATCGTGTTCTCCGTGGACGACCTCCGCGCGGAGTTCGAACGGCTCCGCGGGGAGGGTGTCCACTTCGTCCAGGACCCTCAGGAGCAGGGTCCGGTGATCGCCGCCGTCCTGGACGACACGGTCGGCAATCTCATCCAGCTGGCCCAGCCGACCGGCTGAGCCTCACCGCACCGGGTGACCGGCTCCCCGCAGCGTCTCCTTGACCTGGCCGATGCGCAGGTCGCCGAAGTGGAAGACGGAGGCGGCCAGCACCGCGTCCGCGCCCGCCGCGACCGCCGGCGGGAAGTCGGCGAGCTTGCCGGCGCCCCCGGAGGCGATCACCGGGACGGTGACGTGCTTGCGGACGGCGGCGATCATCTCCAGGTCGTAGCCGTCCTTGGTGCCGTCGGCGTCCATGGAGTTGAGCAGGATCTCGCCGGCGCCCAGCTCGGCGGCCCGGTGCGCCCACTCCACGGCGTCGATGCCGGTGCCGCGACGGCCACCGTGCGTGGTGACCTCGAAGGAGCCGGAGTCGGTGCGCCGGGCGTCGACCGAGAGGACGAGCACCTGCCGGCCGAAGCGTTCCGCGATCTCGCGGATGAGGTCGGGCCGGGCGATGGCCGCCGTGTTGACGCCCACCTTGTCGGCGCCCGCGCGGAGCAGCTTGTCCACGTCCTCGGTGGTGCGGACGCCGCCGCCCACGGTGAGCGGGATGAACACCTGCTCGGCGGTGCGGCGCACCACGTCGTAGGTCGTCTCGCGGTTGCCCGACGAGGCGGTGATGTCCAGGAACGTCAGCTCGTCGGCGCCCTCGGCGTCGTACACCTTGGCCATCTCGACGGGGTCGCCCGCGTCGCGCAGGTTCTGGAAGTTGACGCCCTTGACGACCCGGCCGTTGTCCACGTCCAGGCAGGGGATGACTCGGACCGCCAGGGTCATGAAGTCACGGCTCCTCTGAATGCTTCGAGTTCCACTGAGACCAGGACGCGCGAGTCGACGAAGCCCTCGACCACCAGCAGGGTGGTGACCGGGCGCACCGCGTCGAACAGCTCCTTGTGGGCGCGTCCGGCCGCGTCGACGTCCCGCGCGTGGGCGAGGTGGAGGCGCGTGCGGATCACGGACTCGACGCCGAGCCCGAACTCGCCGATCGCCTCCAGCGCGCTGGTGAAGGCCACCTTGGCCTGCTCGTACGGGTCGCCCTCCCCGTACAGCACATCGCCCCGGAACGCGGTCGTGCCCGCCACCAGGACGCGGTCGCCCGCCGCCACGGCACGTGCGAAGCCGAGGGTCTCCTCCCAGGGATTCGTGCCCTGCACGCGCCGTACGGCATCGATCGTCATGAGGACACAGCCTCCAGGGCCTCTTCCAGGGTGAACGCCTTGGCGTACAGGGCCTTCCCCACGATGGCGCCCTCGACACCGAGCGGGACGAGGCCGGCGATGGCGCGCAGGTCGTCCAGGGAGGAGACGCCCCCGGAGGCGACCACGGGGCGGTCGGTGGCGGCGCAGACGTTCTTCAGCAGTTCCAGGTTGGGGCCCTGGAGGGTGCCGTCCTTGGCGATGTCGGTGACGACGTAGCGGGCGCAGCCCTCCTTGTCGAGGCGCTCCAGCGTCTCGTAGAGGTCGCCGCCGTCGCGGGTCCAGCCGCGGCCGCGCAGGGTGGTGCCTCGTACGTCGAGACCGACGGCGATCTTGTCGCCGTGCTCGGCGATGATCCCGGCGACCCATTCGGGGGTCTCCAGGGCGGCGGTGCCGAGGTTGACGCGGGTGCAGCCGGTGGCGAGGGCGGCGGCGAGGGTGTCGTCGTCGCGGATGCCTCCGGACAGCTCCACCTTGATGTCCATCGCCCCGGCGACCTCGGCGATCAGCGCGCGGTTGTCGCCGGTGCCGAACGCGGCGTCCAGGTCGACCAGGTGCAGCCACTCGGCGCCCGAGCGCTGCCAGGCGAGGGCGGCCTCCAGGGGGGAGCCGTACGACGTTTCCGTCCCGGACTCGCCGTGCACCAGGCGGACGGCCTGGCCGTCGCGGACGTCGACGGCGGGGAGGAGTTCGAGCTTGGCCATGTCTCTACAGGGTTCCGATCCAGTTGGTGAGGAGCTGGGCACCGGCGTCGCCGGACTTCTCGGGGTGGAACTGGGTGGCCCACAGGGCGCCGTTCTCCACGGCGGCCACGAACGGCTCGCCGTGGGTGGACCAGGTGACCAGCGGGGGGCGCATCGCCGGGTTGGTCGTCTCGAGGGTCCAGTCGTGGACGGCGTAGGAGTGCACGAAGTAGAAGCGGGCGTCCGTGTCGAGGCCGGCGAACAGCTCGGAGCCGGCCGGGGCGTCCACGGTGTTCCAGCCCATGTGGGGCACTATGTCGGCCTGGAGCGGCTCGACGGAGCCGGGCCACTCGTCGAGGCCCTCGCTCTCCACGCCGTGCTCGATGCCCCGCGCGAAGAGGATCTGCATGCCGACGCAGATGCCCATCACCGGGCGCCCGCCGGAGAGCCTGCGGTCGACGATCCAGTCGCCGCGCGCCTCCTTGAGGCCCTTCATGCAGGCGGCGAAGGCGCCGACGCCGGGGACCAGCAGCCCGTCGGCGTTCATGGCCTTGTCGAAGTCGCGGGTGATCTCGACGTCGGCTCCCGCGCGGGCGAGGGCGCGCTCGGCGGAACGGACGTTGCCGAAGCCGTAGTCGAAGACCACGACCTTCTTGGTAGTGCTCAAGGGTTCACACCTCCAGTCGCAGAAGACCCGTGACGAGGCACATCGCGGCGCCGATGGAGAGCAGCACGATGAGGCTCGTGGGCATCTTCTGCTTGGCGAAGGAGATGATCCCGCCGACGAAGAACAGGCCGACGACGATCAGGACGGTGGACAGGCCGTTCATGGCTTACAGCGCGCCCTTCGTGGAGGGCAGGATGCCGGCCGCGCGGGGGTCGCGCTCGGAGGCGTAGCGCAGGGCGCGGGCGAGGGCCTTGAACTGGCACTCCACGATGTGGTGCGCGTTGCGCCCGTAGGGCACGTGCACGTGCAGCGCGATCTGGGCCTGGGCGACGAAGGACTCCAGGATGTGCCGGGTCATCGTCACGTCGTACTCGCCGATCATCGGCGCCATCTTCTCGGGCTCGGTGTGCACGAGGTAGGGGCGGCCGGAGAGGTCGACGGTGACCTGGGCGAGGGACTCGTCCAGCGGGACCGTGCAGTTGCCGAAGCGGTAGATGCCCACCTTGTCGCCGAGCGCCTGCTTGAAGGCGGCGCCGAGCGCGAGGGCGGTGTCCTCGATGGTGTGGTGGGAGTCGATGTGCAGGTCGCCCTCGGTCTTCACGGTCAGGTCGAACAGACCGTGCCGGCCGAGCTGGTCGAGCATGTGGTCGTAGAAGCCGACCCCGGTGGAGATCTCGGTCTTTCCGGTGCCGTCGAGGTCGATCTCGACGAGGACGGAGGTTTCCTTGGTGGTGCGTTCCACGCGTCCTACGCGGCTCATGCGCTCTGCTCCTGTTCCTTCTTGAGATCACGTACCGCGTCGAGGAACGCGTCGTTCTCGGCCGGGGTGCCCGCGGTGACCCGCAGCCATCCCGGTACGCCGTTGTCCCGGACCAGGACGCCCCGGTCGAGGATCTTCCGCCAGGTGGCGTGGGAGTCGGCGAACCGTCCGAACTGGACGAAGTTCGCGTCGGAATCGGTCACCTCGTAGCCGAGGGCGCGCAGTTCGGCGACGAGCCGGTCGCGCTCGGCCTTGAGCTGCTCGACGTAGCCGAGCAGTGTGTCGGTGTGCTCCAGGGCGGCCAGCGCGGTCGCCTGGGTGATCGCTGAGAGGTGGTACGGCAGCCGGACCAGCTGGACGGCGTCGACGACCGCCGGGTGCGCGGCGAGGTAGCCGAGGCGCAGGCCCGCCGCGCCGAACGCCTTCGACATGGTGCGGGAGACGACGAGGTTCGGGCGTCCGTCGAGCAGCCGGAGCAGCGAGTCGCCGTGACTGAACTCGATGTACGCCTCGTCGACGACCACCATCGACGGCTTGGCCGCCTGGGCGGCCTCGTACAGCGCGAGGACCGTCTCCGGGGGGACCGCGTTGCCGGTGGGGTTGTTGGGGGTGGTGACGAAGACGACGTCGGGCCGGTGCTCGGCTATCGCCTTCTCGGCGGCGGCGAGGTCGATGGTGAAGTCCCCGTTGCGGGGCCCGGAGATCCAGCCGGTGCCGGTGCCGCGCGCGATGAGGCCGTGCATCGAGTACGACGGTTCGAAGCCGATGGCGGTGCGACCGGGTCCGCCGAAGGTCTGCAGCAGCTGCTGGATGACCTCGTTGGAGCCGTTGGCGGCCCACACGTTCTCGACGGCGACCGGGTGTCCGGCCGTCTTCGTCAGGTATGCGGCCAGTTCGGTGCGCAGTTCGACCGCGTCCCGGTCGGGGTAGCGGTTGAGGTGCCGGGCGGCCTCGCGGACCCGCTCGGCGATCCGCTCGACCAGCGGCTCGGGCAGCGGGTAGGGGTTCTCGTTGGTGTTCAGCCGTACGGGGACGTCCAACTGGGGAGCGCCGTAGGGGGACTTGCCCCGCAGCTCGTCCCGCACGGGAAGATCGTCGATTCCGAAGCTCACTTGTTCTCAGGCACCTTCCACCCGAACCTGGCCTTGATCGCCGCGCCGTGCGCGGGCAGGTCCTCCGCCTCCGCCAGCGTGACCACGTGGTGCGCGACCTCGGCCAGCGCGTCCTTCGTGTAGTCGACGATGTGGATGCCGCGCAGGAAGGACTGGACGGACAGGCCCGAGGAGTGGCAGGCGCAGCCGCCGGTGGGCAGCACGTGGTTGGAGCCGGCCGCGTAGTCGCCGAGGGAGACCGGGGACCAGGGGCCGACGAAGATCGCGCCCGCGTTGCGCACCCGGTCGGCGAGCGCCGCGGCGTCGGCGGTCTGGATCTCCAGGTGCTCGGCCCCGTAGGCGTCGACGATCCGCAGGCCCTCGTCGGGACCGTCGACCAGGACGATCGCGGACTGGCGGCCGGACAGGGCCGGGACGATCCGCTCGTCGATGTGCTTGCTGGCCTTGACCTGCGGCTCCAGCTCCTTCTCCACCGCGTCCGCGAGCTCCGCGGAGTCGGTGACGAGGACGGCGGCGGCCAGCGGGTCGTGCTCGGCCTGGCTGATCAGGTCGGAGGCGACGTGCACCGGGTCGGCGGTGGAGTCGGCGAGGATCGCGATCTCGGTCGGGCCGGCCTCGGCGTCGATGCCGATCATGCCGGTGAAGTAGCGCTTGGCGGCGGCGACCCAGATGTTTCCGGGGCCGGTGACCATGTTCGCCGGCGGGCAGGACTCGGTGCCGTAAGCGAACATCGCGACGGCGGTGGCGCCGCCGGCCGCGTAGACCTCGTCGACGCCGAGCAGGGCGCAGGCGGCGAGGATCGTCGGGTGCGGCAGGCCGCCGAAGTCGGCCTGGGCCGGTGAGGCGAGCGCGAGGGACGGGACGCCGGCCTCCTGGGCGGGCACCACGTTCATGATCACGGAGGACGGGTAGACGGCCCGGCCGCCCGGCGCGTACAGCCCCACGCGGTCGACCGGCACCCACTTCTCGGTGACCGTGCCGCCGGGCACGACCTGGGTGGTGTGGGTGGTGCGGCGCTGCTCGCGGTGAACGAGCCGGGTGCGGCGGATGGACTCCTCCAGGGCCGCGCGCACGGCCGGGTCCAGCTCTTCCAGCGCGCGCTCGATCGCGGCGGCCGGGACCCGTACCCGATCCAGCTTCACGCCGTCGAACCGCTCGGCGAAGTCGATCAGCGCCGCGTCGCCCCGATGATGCACGTCCTCGCAGATGGGCCGCACCTTCTCCAGGGCGGCCGCGACGTCGAAGTCGGCTCGGGGCAGCAGGTCGCGCAGGGCGGGGCCCTCGGGGAGGGCGTCGCCGCGCAGATCGATACGAGAGATCACGTGCTTAATTCTCTCAGACCCGCACGGTGGGCCGTCCGCCCGTTCCAATGGCTGATACGTCACGCCCCCGGTGACGGTCCGCGCACGTTCCCGAGATCCTCTTCACTTTCCGTGTTCAACACGTCACTTCACCGGGCATGAACGGTTGTACGAAGGGACGAACCGACGAGTAGGTGAGGAGGAGGGGAGTGCCGTGACCGACGGGGTGGGACCGGGCGGCGGAGAGCCGCCGGAGGACCTGACCGCCACGGAGGCCGGCATGTGGCAGGCCTTCCGCAACGGCAGCGTGTACGACCTGAGCAGCGGGGACACGGTCGTCGACGACCCGCACGGAGGACATCCGTGGGGTCCCGAGCGGACGGTCCGGGCGCGCGTCGTGTGCTGGCTGCTGCTGGACGGGCCGCCCGCCCTGGCCGGCCGGGTCTCGTCACTGAAGCTGGTCGGGGTGCAGATCAGCGGCCCGCTGGACCTGGCGGGCGGCACGGTGGTGCCGTACCTGGAGATGCGGGCCTGCCGTTTCGAGCGGGACGTGCTGCTGCCGGAGGCCCGCTTCACGACCGTGCGGATGGTGGACTGCTCGATACCGCGCCTGGAGGCGGCCCGGCTGCACACCGAGGGTGATCTGCACCTGCCGCGCTGCCGGTTCATGGGCGGCGTACGGCTCACCGACGCGCGGATCGGTACGGACCTGCTGCTCAACCAGGCGGTCGTGCACCGGGACCGCAGTGGCCGCTCGATAGCGGCCGACGGGATGAACGTGGGCCAGGACCTCCAGGCGGAGATGCTGGAGTCGCACGGCGAGCTGAGCCTGCGCAGCGCGACGATCGGCGTGTCGCTGAGCCTGCGCGGGGCCCGGCTGGCCAACCCGTACACCCGGCTCGCGCTGAACGCGCCGCAGCTGACCGTGGAGCGCTCGCTGTACCTGACCCCGGCGGGGGTGGGCGCCCAGGCGCGCAGCGGGATGACACCGGCGCGCGGGACGCGGATACAGCGCTTCGAGTGCCAGGGCGGGGTGCGGCTCGACGACGGGCGGTTCGGGGACGCGGTCGACTTCGAGGGGGCCCGGTTCACCTTCACCGACGAGCAGGAGCTGTCGCTGCGCCGGGTGCAGACGCCGGAGCTGCGCTTCCTCGGGGAGCGGCCGGTGCGCGGCAAGGTGGTGCTGTCGGGGGCGCGGGTGGTCAACCTGATGGACCGGGCGGACAGCTGGCCCGGCCCCGGCCGGCTGCACATGGGTGGCTTCACCTACGAGAACCTGGTGCCGCGCGGGCCGTTCCCGCTGGCGCTGCGGCTGCGCTGGGTGGACGCGGCGAGCGCCGAGTACAACCCGGAGCCGTACGAGCGGCTGGCCGCCGTGCTGCGGGCGGGCGGGGAGGACGAGGACGCCCGCGAGGTGCTGCTCGCCAAGCAGCGCCGGCGCCGCGAGAGCCTGCCGATGGCGGCCAAGCTGTGGGGTTACGCGCAGGACTGGACGGTCGCCTACGGGTACCGTCCGGGCCGGGCCGCGGTGTGGATGGCGGTGCTGTGGGCGGCCGGCTCGCTGGCCTTCGCGCGGGCCGATCACCCGCCGCTGAAGAGCGGCGAGCACCCGGCGTGGAACCCGCCCCTGTTCGCCCTGGACCTGCTGCTGCCGGTGATCGACCTCGGCCAGGTCGGCTTCTGGCAGCTGCGCGGCGGCTGGCAGTGGCTGTCGGCCGCGTTCATCCTGCTGGGCTGGATCCTGGCGACGACGGTGGCGGCGGGGGCGACACGGACACTGCGCCGTACGTAGCGGCGTCCGCTGCCACCGGTGACGCCGTCGGCGGATCCCGTCACCGTTCGGCGCGGGGAGCGTTCCTCCCGGCGTGGCGCCGGGGCGGGTGCCCGGCGAGCGCCTGGCGGCCGTCCGACGGATCCGCCGACGGCGTCCCAGTGGTGGCCGGGGGCGCGAAAGGCCCGCGCAAGGTGAAAAGCGCTCTGCTTTTTGCCGGGCCTTGACCGTACCCCGTACAACCTTCCATGACTTCCGTGTCGCCTCTGGCGCCGCTGTGACCTGCGGTCTTTCAATGGTCGACACCATGGCTCTGATGGACGCGTTCACCCGCACATCCCGGGTGCGAGGAAAGACGACGGGCGCCACGCCTCCCGCCCCCGTCGTGCTGCCCGCCGACGACGAGGTGCTGCTCGACGCACCCGACGACCTGCTGGGCCCGGCGCTGGTCGGGGCCGCGGGCGGTGACCACACGCCCGTCGCCGAACTGCTCGCCGGCACCCGGCGCGGCGGCGCCTGGGAGCACCGCGACCGGTATGTGCGGCGGCTGGCCGCCTTCGCGCGTTCGCGCCCCGAGTGGCTGGACACCTGGCGCGCCCACGACCCGCGCGACCCCGACGGGCTGCTGGTGGACGCCCAGCGGGCGGTGGACCGCGCCTGGGACTCACCGGCCCGCGTCGAGCTGCTGCGCGAGGTGAGCCCGCTGATCACGGCCGCCGCCCGGGCGGACAACCGTGACCCGGTGCCCTGGCGGCTCGCCCTGGACCACGCCCGTGGCGCGCGCGCCGGGCACACGTACTTCGAGGAACTGTGGGAGGCGGCGGTCCGGCGGGCCCCGCACCACCACGGCTGCCATGTGGCGGCCCTGCGCTATCTGGCGTCCTCCTGGCACGGTTCGCACCACGAGTGCTTCACCTTCGCGGACCTGGCCGCGCAGGACGCGCCGGAGGACTCGCTCACCCAGGCACTGCCGCTGCGGGCGGCGTTCGGCTACCTCACCGACCGCTGCGGTCCCGAAGTGCCGCGCGCCCGGCTGGAAGCGGCGGCCGACCGCGCCGCCGCCCTGTCCGCCCGGCTGCCGGCGGGCCAGTCCTGGCCGGCCGAGCTGCGCAACCTGCTGACGTACGTCCTGGTGCGGCTGGAACGCCGGCGGGACGCCCTGGAGCAGCTGCGGCTGACCGGCCCGTACGCCACGTCCTTCCCCTGGGACCGGGAGGCGGACGACCCCCTCGGCCGGTTCCTGGAGGTCCGCCGGAACGTGCGTACGGCGGTCGCGTCCGGCTGTCCCTAGCCGGGCTCCGGCTCCCCGGCACCGGCCCTGGACCGACCGAGGAGTGAACAGGGCGGTCGGCCCCGCTTCGGCGACCATTAGGCTCTTGACCCGTGACCACCGTCCGGATCCCGCTCTTCCCCCTGAACACGGTGCTGTTCCCGGGGCTCGTGCTTCCGCTCAACGTCTTCGAGGAGCGCTACCGCGCCATGATGCGCGAGCTGCTGAAGACCCCGGAGGACGAGCCGCGCCGGTTCGCCGTCGTGGCGATCCGCGACGGGTACGAGGTGGCGCCGAGCGCGCCCGGCCTGCCCGATCCGACGGCCGTGCCCGCACGCGGCCCGTCGGCGGGCTTCGGCACCGATCCGCTGCGCGCCTTCCACAAGGTGGCCTGTGTCGCCGACGCGGCGACGGTCCGGGAGCGGGCCGACGGCACCTTCGAGGTGCTGGCGACCGGTACGACCCGGGTGCGGCTGCTGTCCGTCGACGCCTCGGGGCCGTATCTGACGGCCGAGGCGGAGCCGCTGGCCGAGGATCCCGGCGACGAGGCGGGGGCGCTGGCCGAGGGGGTGCTGCGGTCCTTCCGTCAGTACCAGAAGCGGCTGGCGGGGGCGCGGGAGCGGTCGCTGACGACCGGCGCGGAGCTGCCGGACGAGCCGGGTGTCGTCTCCTACCTGGTCGCCGCCGCGATGATGCTGGACACGCCGACGAAGCAGCGGCTGCTCCAGGCGCCGGACACGGCCTCACGGCTCCGTGACGAGCTGAAACTGCTGCGCGCGGAGACGGCCGTCATCCGTCATCTGCCGTCGCTGCCGGCCGCGGAGCTGACGCGCGGTCCGACGAGTCTCAACTGACGTAAGAAACCGACGTACGAAATCGACCGGGGTACAGGCGGGGATGGCGAAGAAGTCCAAGAAGCAGCAGCCGGGAGGCACGCCCGCGACGGTGGCGCTCACCGCGGCCGGGGTGCCGTTCACGGTGCACTCCTACGAGCACGACCCGGCCCACCCGTCCTACGGCGAGGAGGCGGCCGAGGCGATGGGGGTCTCGCCGGACCGGGTCTTCAAGACGCTGGTGGCGGACGTCGACGGCACGCTGACGGTGGCGGTGGTGCCGGTGGCGGGCCAGCTGGACCTGAAGGCCCTGGCGTCGGCGGTGGGCGGCAAGCGGGCCACGATGGCCGACCCGACCCTGGCGGAACGCACCACGGGCTACGTCCGCGGCGGCATCTCCCCCCTGGGCCAGCGCAGGAAACTCCCCACGGTCCTGGACGAGTCGGCCACCCGGCACGAAACGATCTGCGTCTCAGCAGGCCGCCGCGGCCTGGAGGTGGAACTCACCCCGACCGACCTGACCACCCTGACCTCGGCGGCCTTGGCCCCGATCGGCCGCGGGTAACCCGCACCCGCGGGCAGCCGCACCGCCACCCCGCCCTCCGCGGGCAGTCGTGCCTCCCCCAGTGCCTCAAGGGCCTGGGAGGTACCCCCAGGGCGATGGGGGTCCCCCGCTCGAGCGAAGCCGAGCGGGGGAGGGTGGGCGCGACGGCACCCCGTAAGCACCGGGCCGCGCGAACGTCCCTCGCCCCGCACCAACACGGAGACACCCGGCAACCTACGCGCCCGGACCCTCGTACGCTCCCGCAGGGAACTGCTCCGGATCCCGCGGCCCGAACAACCCCGTCAACCCCAGATGCGACACCAGCGCCGCGAACGGCCACGCCAACAACGCCCCCTTCGCACTCAGCTTCAACGGCGCGTCGAACGTGACCCCCTCACCGACGCTCCGAGCCCGCGCGATCACGTCCTGCGCGGGACCGAGCCACACCCCCAGCCGCCAGGCCAGCAACGACCCCAGCAGCCCACCGACCGCCAGCGCCACCACCAACGGCACACCCCCGCGCCGCCGCACCAGGAACACGGCAAGCGCGCTCACCGCCCCGAACCCCAGCGCGAGCAGCGAGAACACCCCGTCCACCCCGATGACCTGCTCGCCCTCGGAGTCCTTGAGGTAGACGAACCAGTTGTCGCCGATCACGGTGCCCACGTACGGCACGCGCGGCGCCAGCCACCACCACAGCACACCGAGCAGCACCCCGCCGAGCGCCACCGCCACCGCGGTCACGGCGGCCTCACGTATCTCCGCCTTCATGCCGGGGCCGTCCTGTTCGTACCACCAGCCGTGCCGTGGATACGCGGCGTCGCCGTCCTTCCCGTACGGGTACGCGGCGACCGCCTGCTCGTGCTCGTGCGGAGGCGGTGGTGGTGTCAGAGGTGCGCTCACCCTGCCATCGTGCCAGGCCCGGCTGTGCGGCGCGTCACCGGACGGCCGCCCTGCGGTACGCCCAGGTCGCGACGGCCAGCGAGAGGACGCCGACGACTCCGCACACGGCGAGGTCACCGAGTACCCGCGCCCAGTCGGGGTGCGGTCCGAAGGTCCGCGCGAAGGCCTCGACTCCGTACGTCGACGGCAGCAGGTCCCGGGCGAGGCGCACCGCCTCCGGCATCCGCTCCGCCGGGAGCACACCGAGCAGCAGCGCGGCCGACATGCCGAGCTGCCCCAGCAGCGTGGCCAGCTCCGCGCGGGGCGCGAGCAGCCCGAGCGCCGCGCCGAGTCCGGCGAGCGCGGCCCCGGCGAGCGGGATCACGGCGGCCAGCACCCACAGGTTCGCCAGCGGCAGCCCGAACAGCACGCACCCGAAGACGGCGGTCACCACGGTCCCCGGCACGGTGAACGAGGCGTACGCGCCCGCCGCGCCCAGCACCACAGCGGCCGGCGGCACCGGCAGGGTCGCGTAGTGGTCGAGCCCGCCGCTGGCCCGTAGCTGCCCGAAGTACTGGGCGAGCAGGTTCAGCGCGACGAAGGCGACGACCAGGACCGCCGAGCCGGCGACCACGGCCTGCGCCTCGCCGCCGCCGTCCACGACCCCGCGCATCAGGATCATGATGCCGACCGACTGGAAGGTCGCCACGAACAGCAGCGGTATCCGCGCGACCCGGGCCCGGGAGAGCTGGGCCCGGTACACGGCCGCCAGCGACGGCCACAGCCGCGCCCGGGGGCCGAGTTCGGCGGCTTCCGGCGCGGCCTCCTCCACGGCCAGGACGCCGCCCGGCACGACATCGGCGGGTACGACACTCACGTCGTGCTGCTCCCCTTCGCTCGGAGGTTCGCCCGGATCCACTGCGGCGGTCGCCCTGTTCCGTACGGATGACGCGGCCCGTGTGCTCACGCCTTCACCAGTCCCTGTCGTACGGCGCCGCCCAGCGCCAGGTAGACGTCCTCCAGGCTGGGCGTGGCCAGCGTGAAGTCGTCCAGCGCGGCGAAGGCGGCCCCGCCGGTGACGGTGGCGACGACCGTACGGGCCTCCTCGGGCGCCAGCCGCAGGGTCCAGCGGCGGCCCGACTCGACCACCCGGTCCCGCAGTGCGGCGACCTCGGGCACGTGCAGGGGCGCCGCCTCGCGCCACACCAGGTCGACCCGGACCTCGCCGGCGACCCGCTCCTTGAGCCCGGCCGGGCTGTCGCAGGCGATGACCCGGCCCCGGTCGAGCACGGCGACCCGGTCGAGCACGGTCTCGGCCTCGATCACGTTGTGGGTGACCAGCAGGACGGTGGTGCCGTGCCCGGCGCGGCGCCGGTCGACGGCGGACCACACGGCGCGCCGGGCCACCGGGTCCATGCCGGTGGTGGGCTCGTCCAGGACGAGCAGGGGCCGCTCCCCCACCAGCGCGGCGGCGAAGCAGGCCAGCCGGCGCTGGCCGCCGGAGAGTTTCCTCAGCGGGCGTCCGGCGATCGGGGTGAGCCCCAGTTCGTCCAGGACGTCGTCCCGCTCGGCCCGTGCCCGGCGCGCGTCGAGCCCGCGCAGCCGGCCGGTGGTCTCGGCGGCGAGGGACACGGTCAGTTCGTCGAGGGCGCTGGACTCCTGGCCGAGGTAGGCGAGGATGCGCGCGGCGCGCTCGGGGTGGCGCACGATGTCGTGGCCGAGGATCTCGACGCTGCCGCGGTCGGGCCGCATCAGCCCGGTGAGCTGGCGCACGAGGGTGGACTTGCCGGCGCCGTTCGGCCCGAGCAGCCCGAAGATCTCACCGCGCCGGATGTCGAGTCCCACGTCGTCGGTGGCCCGGACCTCGGGCGTCGCGGGGACCCCGCGCCGGCCGCGCACCGCCGGATAGGTCTTGGTCAGCCCGCGCACCGCACACACGACATCACCACCGTGCCGGAATCCCTGTGCCGCGCGCGTACTCACAAGGCACGAGCCTACGGGGTCGACCGCCCCGCCCCGCTCCCGGGTCACCCCACCACCCACAAACCCACCCAAACCACCCAACGACCCACCGAGCCAACGACCCACCGAGCCACCGAGCCACCGAGCCACCGAGCCACCGAGCCAGGACAACACCCGCACACGCCGAGACCGTGGCCCACCTCCCGGCCCACCGACCCGGGCCAGCGCCCACACACGCCGGGACCACGGCCCGCCCCCCAACCCACCGAGCCGGGACAACCGCCCGTCTTCCAGCCCACCGAGCCGGGACAACCGCCCGCACGCGCCGAGGCCGTGGCCCACCTCCCGGCCCACCGAGTCGGGTGGTGGGTGGGCACAGGCCGGGGGGCCAGGGGGCGGGAGCCCCCTGGCGGGGGCGCGGGGGCGGAGCCCTCGACACGGGGCCCGGGAAGGGGCAGAACCACACCCCCCGCTCACTCCCCGGCGGGAGCCCTTTCCGTACCGGTACGAAGATCCAGCTCACGCCAGAAACCCGCCCGAATGGCGTAACGATCACGCTCGTCGATCTGGTCGTCCTTGTGGGCGAGCAGCCCGAAACGCGCCGCGTACCGCAACAGCTCCCCGTCGACACGGTGCGGAATCCGGGGATACATCCCGGACAGCTTCTGGATGTGCCCCTGGTCCCCGAGCCGCTCCACCCAGCGCCGCGCGAACACCTGCCCCACCTCGAAGGGGTCCCCGCCGACGGTGGTGATGTCCTCCTCCCGGTCGGCCCACCGCTGCTCCGCCGTGGTCAACTGGGCGAGCGTCGGCATGGAGGCCGCGTCCGGCGGCTCGGCGGCCGGCCGGTCGACCCAGCCCTTGTCGGAGGACCAGCGCAGGGTCGCGGAGGCGGGCTGCTGGGGCGGGTGCGGACCGGGGCCGCGCAGCGCGGCCAGGTCCTTGGGGGTGGGTACGCCCTTGGCCGTGGCCGCCCGTTCGGCGGTCCCGTTGTGCCCGGCGGCAGCCGAGTGCCGCGGCTCCTCGACGGTCCGCTCCGCCGTCGCGCCGGGCGCGGACTCCGGCAGCGGGGCGGAGAGGATCGCGGCGATCTCGGGCCGCGGCACGGGCGGCGGGGCGCACACCCCGGTGTACTCCTTGGCCCGTACGGCCCGGGTGATCCACGCCCGGTCCAGCACCCGGCGCTCGTCGGCCTCGGCGACCAGGTCCTCGGACTGGTTGTAGTCGCCGTCGGCGGCCTGCACGGCCCACAGGTGCACGGCGACGCCGTGCTCCTTGGCGGCCATCATGCCGGGCAGCAGGTCGCCGTCCCCGGTGACCAGGACGATGTCGGAACAGGCCCGGTTGCGGGCCAGCTCGGTCAGCTCGGCGTGCATCGCGGCGTCGACGCCCTTCTGCGCCCAGCGGCCGTCGCTGCGGGTCAGCGCGCCGAGCCGGACGGTGACCCGGGGCATCACGCGCAGCCTGCGGTGTTCGGGCTGCGGGACGCGGTCGGGGGCGCCGTCGAACCAGTAGATGCGCAGCAGCGGCTGACGCGTGTCGGACTCGGCGCGCTCCCGCAGCCCCTGGATGAGGGCCGCGTGATCGACGGTGATGCGGGACCGCGACGGTTCCCCGGCGAGGAGACTGGCGGCGGCCCCCAGCAGATACCCGGCGTCCACCAGGACGATGCAGCGGTCCACGCGATCCACCCTCTTTCCGGGAGGTTTGCTTCGGGCTTGCTTCGAGTCTGCCCGACCACGCCGGGGTTAACGGCCCGAACTCGATCTTCGGCGTGGCGTTTCCACACTTCCTCCCCGATCACCCCGGTCACACACGGTAATTGTCCAACATGCGCCTGTTATCGGGCTATGTGAATCTGGTCCCGGCCCTGGCCCCTAGTCCCCCACAGGAGGCATCACCATGGCCAAGAACAAGAACCGTGACCGTAAGCAGCCGCAGGCCGAACGCGCCCAGCGGGTGGCGCAGGCGTCCACGATGGAGACGCCGGACGAGCAGCGCACCACACAGGTAGTGCCCGGCGAGGTCGGCCGGGGCAAGGGCCGGCAGAAGCGCTTCGGCCACAACTGACGTCTTCGTGACGGACCGTCGCGGTCCGGGCACATGAGGACCCGGACGTACGAAGGTCCAGGCACATGAAGAGGGGCGCACCCACCACAGGGTGCGCCCCTCACGCGCGCCGGCCGGACGTGCCCGCTAGCCCGCCAGGCAGGACGGTCCGAGGAGGACCTTCAGATCGCCGAACAGGGCCGGGTCCGGCTTCACCCGGTGCCGGTCCAGGCGCAGCACGGTCGTCTTCGTCGGCCCCTGGAGCTTGATCCGCACCTCGCTGTCGCCCTTGTGGTGGGTGAGGATCTCGCCGAGCCGGCTGACCATCGGCGGGGTCACGCGGGTGGCCGGGATGGTGAGCACCACGGGCGCGTTGGTGCCGGCGTTGGACAGGTCGGGGACCATCAGCTCCATCGCGACCAGCCGCGGCACGTCCTCCCGCTTGTCGAGCCGGCCCTTGACGAACACCACGGCGTCCTCGACGAGTTGCGTCGAGACGAGCTGGTACGTCGCCGGGAAGAACATGCACTCGATGGAGCCCGCGAGGTCCTCCACGGTGGCGATCGCCCAGGCGTTGCCCTGCTTGGTCATCTTGCGCTGGAGGCCCGAGATGATGCCGCCGATGGTGACCACCGCGCCGTCGCCGAAGTCACCGCCGGTGAGCTGGGAGATGCCCGCGTCGGCCTTGTCGGACAGCACGTGCTCCAGGCCGAACAGCGGGTGGTCGGAGACGTAGAGCCCGAGCATCTCGCGCTCCTGGGCGAGCAGGTAGGTCTTGTCCCACTCGTCGTCGGTGAAGGTGACGTCGAGGCCGAAGCCGGGCTCGCTGGTCTCCTCCTCGCCCATGCCGCCGAAGAGGTCGAACTGTCCCTCGGCCTCCTTGCGCTTGACCGCGACCACGTTGTCGATCATCGGCTCGTAGTGGGCGGTGAGGCCCTTGCGGGTGTGTCCCAGTTCGTCGAAGGCGCCGGCCTTGATCAGCGACTCCGTGGTGCGCTTGTTGCAGACGACCGCGTCGACCTTGTCGAGGTAGTCCGGGAAGGAGGTGTACTTCCCCTTGGCCTTGCGGCTCTTGATGATCGACTCGACCACGTTGGTGCCGACGTTGCGCACGGCCTCCAGGCCGAAGAGGATCACGTCGTCGCCCTGGGCGGCGAAGTTGTGCACCGACTCGTTGACGTTCGGCGGGAGCACCTTGATGCCCATGCGGCGGCACTCGTTGAGGTAGATCGCCGACTTGTCCTTGTCGTCCTTCACCGAGGTGAGCAGCGCGGCCATGTACTCGGCCGGGTAGTTCGCCTTGAGGTAGGCGGTCCAGTAGGACACCAGTCCGTACGCGGCGGAGTGCGCCTTGTTGAAGGCGTAGCCGGCGAAGGGCACCAGCACGTCCCAGAGCGCCTGGATGGCCTCGTCGCTGTAGCCGTTCTTGCGGGCGCCGGACTGGAAGATGGTGAAGTTCTTCGCCAGTTCCTCGGGCTTCTTCTTGCCCATCACGCGGCGGAGGATGTCGGCCTCGCCGAGCGAGTAGCCGGCGATGATCTGGGCGGCCTTCTGCACCTGCTCCTGGTAGACGATCAGGCCGTAGGTGACCGCGAGGACCTCTTCGAGCGGCTCCTCCAGCTCCTTGTGGATCGGGGTGATCTCCTGGAGCTTGTTCTTGCGCAGCGCGTAGTTGGTGTGCGAGTCCATGCCCATCGGGCCGGGACGGTAGAGCGCGGAGACGGCGGAGATGTCCTCGAAGTTGTCGGGCTTCATCAGCCGCAGCAGCGAGCGCATCGGTCCGCCGTCGAACTGGAAGACCCCGAGGGTGTCGCCGCGCTGGAGGAGTTCGAAGGTCTTCGGATCGTCGAGCGGCAGGCCCAGCAGATCCAGGTCGACGCCCTTGTTGGCCTTCACCATCTTGACGGCGTCGTCCATGATGGTCAGGTTGCGCAGGCCGAGGAAGTCCATCTTCAGCAGGCCCAGCGACTCGCACTGGGGGTAGTCCCACTGCGTGATGGTCACGCCGTCGGTGTGCCGCACCCAGATGGGGGCGTGGTCGACGATGGGCTCGCTGGACATGATCACGCCGGCGGCGTGCACGCCCATCTGCCGGACCAGGCCCTCGACGCCCTTGGCGGTGTCGATGACCTTCTTCACGTCCGGCTCGTTCTCGTACATCGACCGGATCTCGCCGGCCTCGCTGTAGCGGGGGTGCGAGGGGTCGGTGATGCCGTTCAGGTCGATGCCCTTGCCGAGGACGTCGGCGGGCATCGCCTTGGTGAGGCGGTCGCCCATCGCGTACGGATAGCCCAGCACGCGCGCGGAGTCCTTGATGGCGTTCTTCGCCTTGATCTTGCCGTAGGTGCCGATCATGGCGACCTTGTCGGCGCCGTACTTCTCGGTCACGTACCGGATCACCTCGACGCGCCTGCGCTCGTCGAAGTCGATGTCGACGTCGGGCATGGAGACGCGCTCGGGGTTGAGGAACCGCTCGAAGATCAGTCCGTGCGGGATCGGGTCGAGGTCGGTGATGCCCATGGCGTAGGCGACGATCGAGCCGGCCGCGGAGCCACGGCCGGGGCCGACCGCGATGCCGTTGTTCTTGGCCCACATGATGAAGTCGGCGACGACGAGGAAGTACCCCGGGAACCCCATCTGGATGATGACGTCCATCTCGTAGTCGGCCTGCTTCTGGCGGTCCTCGGGGATGCCGCCGGGGAAGCGCCGCTCCATGCCGCGGCGGACCTCCTCCTTGAACCAGCTGACCTCGGTGTACCCGTCCGGGATGTCGAACTTGGGCATCAGGTCGCGCTTCTCGAACATGCCCGTGGTGTCGACCATCTCGGCGATCAGCCTGGTGTTGGCGCAGCCCTGCTGCCAGGCGTCCGAGGAGTCGATGGCGTACATCTCGTCGGTGGACTTGAGGTAGTAGCCGGTGCCGTCGAACTTGAAGCGGTCGGGGTCGGAGAGGTTCTTGCCGGTCTGGATGCACAGCAGCGCGTCGTGGGCGGTCGCCTCGTGCGCGTACGTGTAGTGCGAGTCGTTGGTGACCAGGGGCGGGATGCCGAGCTTCCGGCCGATCTCCAGGAGGCCGTCGCGGACCCGGTGCTCGATCTCGATGCCGTGGTCCATCAGCTCCAGGAAGTAGCGGTCCTTGCCGAAGATGTCCTGGTAGTCGGCGGCGGCCTTGAGGGCCTCGTCGAAGTGGCCGAGGCGCAGCCGGGTCTGCACCTCGCCGGAGGGGCAGCCGGTGGAGGCCACGATCCCCTCGGACCACCGGCTGATGGTCTCCTTGTCCATCCGGGGCCACTTCTGCAGCCAGCCCTCGGCGTACGCGTCGGAGGAGAGCTTGAAGAGGTTGTGCAGGCCGGTGCTGTTCACGGCCCACATCGTCTTGTGGGTGTAACCACCGGAACCGGAGACGTCGTCCCGCTTCTGGTGCGGCTGGCCCCACTGGATCTTGCGCTTGTTGCGCCGGGACTCGGGCGCGACATACGCCTCGATCCCGATGATCGGGGTGACTCCGGCCTTCTGCGCGGAGTGGAAGAAGTCGTACGCCCCGTGCAGGTTGCCGTGGTCGGACATGGCGATGTGCGACATGCCCATTTCATTGCAGGCGTTGAACATGTCCTTCAGCCGCGCGGCACCGTCCAGCAGCGAGTACTGGGTGTGGACGTGCAGGTGCGTGAACGGCGGCTTTGACACGGTGCGGCCTCCAAGGATGAACAGGGGCGGCGCGAAGCGCCTCGATGAGGGGTGGTGGTCGGGCGACGGATGGGCCTGTGACGGGCAGGCGGACGGTCTGGGGGACAGCGTCGAAGTCTATGCCCCGAGGCTGACACGCGGAGGCCGCCACGACGTACCTTCGGGCGGTGGCGCGGGCACTCCCGTGACCCGTCGCACGTTGGACAGGGGACGGATCAGCCGTCCCGAGACATCCCGCACCTGGAGGCACAAAGCGATGTCGGTACCGCAGCTCAACGACGAGCACCGCGGTGAGGAGATCCTCGCCGTCCTCGACACCGCCTTCGGCGAGCTCCTGGCCGCCGACCCGGCCGCGTTCCGGGTGAAGTTCCGCAAGATGGCGGCCTCGGCGTTCGCCTTCTACCGCGGGACGGCGTGCCTCTTCTACCACGATCTGACCGTGTCCGATCAGTTCGGCTCGAAGCAGGGCGGCCCGTACCTGGACGAGCGCACCTCACGGGTGTGGATCCATGGCGATCTCCACGCGGAGAACTTCGGCACGTACATGGACTCCAACGGCCGCCTGGTCTTCAACGTCAACGACTTCGACGAGGCCTACGTCGGCCCCTTCACCTGGGACCTCAAGCGCTTCTCGGCCTCCGTGGCGCTGATCGGCTACGCGAAGGCGCTCAGTGACGAGCAGATCACCGAGCTGGTCACGATCTACGCGGCCTCCTACCGGGAGCGGATCCACGCGCTGGCCACCGGCGCGAAGAGCGACGAGGTGCCGCCGTTCACGCTGGACACCGCCCGGGGGCCGCTGCTCGACGCGCTGCGCGACGCCCGCTCGCTGACCCGGTTCGGGCTGCTGGACTCGATGACCGACATCCGCGACTTCGAGCGCCGCTTCGCCGCCGGCGGCGGCGCGGTCGAGCTGGACGCCGCCACCCGCTACAAGGTGCTCGCCGCCTTCGACGGCTATCTGGAGACGCTGCCGGACGCCTCGCTGGCCCGCCCGGACTCCTACCGCGTGAAGGACGTCGTGGGCCGCCGCGGCATCGGCATCGGCTCGGCCGGGCTGCCGTCGTACAACATCCTCCTGGAGGGTCACAGCGACGCCCTGGAGAACGACGTGGTGATCTACATCAAGCAGGCCCAGACCCCGGCCGTCTCCCGGCACATCACCGACCGGGCGATCCAGGACTACTTCCAGCACGAGGGGCACCGCACGGTGATCTCCCAGCGCGCCCTCCAGGCGCACGCCGACCCGTGGCTGGGCTGGACCGAGCTGGACGGCGCGGGCCAGCTCGTCGCCGAGGTCTCGCCGTACGCCGTGGACCTGGACTGGGGCGACATCGACGACCCGGAGGAGATCGCCCTGGTCGTCGCCGACCTCGGCCGGGCCACGGCGACGATGCACGCGGCGGCGGACGACACCTCCGGCGAGTCCCTGGTGCCGTTCTCCACCGAGCGCGCCATCGACGCGGCGATCGCCGCCGACGAGGACTCCCTGGTCCCCCTCCTGGTCGAGTTCGCGCACGACTACGGCGCCCGTGCGCGCGGCGACCACCAGATCTTCCTGGACCTGTTCCGCAACGGCCGGATTCCGGGCCTGTAACCATCCGCGCATCCACAGGACCCCTTTAGGGATCCCTTACCGGAGCACGTGACACACTCGTTCCCGCCATGGACATATCCGGAACCCAGCTCAGAGCCGTACGCGCGGCGCTGTTCACGGCAGTCGTCGTGACGCTCAGCGCCGCGTCGCACGTGCTGCTGTCCGGGGTCCCGCTGCCGCTGAACACGGTGGCCGCGATCGCCGCCGCCGTGTTCGGGCTGGCGTACGCCCTGGCGGGGCGGGAGCGTTCCTTCGGGCGGATCGCCGCCCTGCTGATCCCGCTGGAGCTGGCCGCCGACACCGTCTTCACCACCGGCCAGCACGTCTGCTACGGCCGGATGGGCGGCCCCGTCGCGGGCCCGCTGCGCTCCGTCGGCTTCGACGTGCTGTGCGGCGACGGCACCGGCGTGGGCGCACCGCTCGTCCGGGCCACCGGGCACGCCGCCGAGGGCGGCGACCGGCTGGCGGCCCTGCTCGCCCAGGCCGACCCGGCGACCGCCTGGGCGCTGCTCGGCGCGCACATCGGGGTCGGTCTGTTCGCCGCCGCCTGGCTGCGCCGCGGCGAGCGGGCGCTGGCCCAGCTGCTGGGCGCGGCGGCGGCCACGACCTTCCGGCCGCTGCTGCTCGCGGTCGCCGCGGTGACCGTGCGCCGGGCCCCGGAGGTCCGCCGTCCGGCCCGCCCGGTCCGCCGTACCGCCACGGCCCGCACCCTGCTCCTCGCACACTCCCTGGGACGGCGCGGACCGCCGTGCTCCGTCACCTTCGCCTGAGGGCGGCCCCCGCCCCGGCGAACCCCCTGAGCACCAGCATCCCCATACGTATCCCGCACACGACACGACCGTGTGCGTCCCCCGTGGAGACATCACCATGAGCAAGCGGAACAGCCAGGCGGCGAAGAACGCGGCCCGGGAGCGGCTGCGCGTGGAGCGCGAGCGCCAGGCGAAGAAGGCGAAGGTCAGGCGGCAGCTCATCGTCGCCGCCTCGGTCGTCGGCGTGCTGGCCGCGGCCGGCGGCATCGGCTACGCGGTCGTACAGGCCAACAAGCCCGACGCCTGGGAGGCCGCGAAGGACGCCAAGCTCGTCAAGCCGGCCAACACCAGCGGCAAGAACGGCACGACCGTCGTCATCGGCGAGTCCGACGCGAAGAAGACCCTGGAGCTGTACGAGGACCCGCGCTGCCCGGTCTGCGCCTCCTTCGAGCAGACGGTCGGCAAGACCATCGAGAAGGACGTCGAGGACGGCAAGTACAAGATCCGCTTCATAGGCGCCTCGTTCCTCGACCGCGGCCTGACCGGCGAGGGCTCCAAGAACGCCCTGAGCGCCCTGGGCTCCGCGCTGAACGTCAGCCCCGAGGCGTTCCTCGCCTACAAGAGCGCGCTCTACTCGGCCGAGTACCACCCCGAGGAGTCGGACGACAAGTTCGCGGACGACGCGTACCTGATCAAGGTCGCCAACACGGTCGACGCCCTGAAGAACAACAAGGAGTTCCAGGCGGACGTGAAGGACGGCACCTACGACAAGTGGGCGCTGGAGATGTCCGACGTGTTCGACAACACCGAGGGCGTCGAGGGCACGCCGACGCTGATGATGGACGGCAAGAAGCTCACCGGCTCCGACGGGCAGAACGCGCCCATGACGGTGGACGAGTTCAACACGGCGGTCGACGCGGCCCTCAAGGCCTGAGCCCCGGCCGTACGACGGCACGCTGAAGAGCGGGCGAACTTTCGCGAGTTCGCCCGCTCTTGCGTGTACCTGTCAGTAACCTGATCGGCTGTGACCAGTCGACACAGATCATCCCAGAGCGCCGTCTCCGCCACCGCGGACACCCACTCCCCGTCCCCGCGCCGTCGTACGGTCGTCAGGGCGGCCGCCGCCACCGCGGTGCTGGCCGGACCGCTCACCGGCGCCCTCCCCGCGCGTGCCGCGACCGCGCAGGCGCCCGCCTTCCTGCACGGCGTCGCCTCCGGCGACCCGCTGCCGGACGGCGTCCTGCTGTGGACCCGCGTGACACCGACGCCGGAGGCGATACCCGGCTCCGGGCTCGGCCCGGACACGGAGGTGAGCTGGACCGTCGCCCGGGACAGGGCGTTCACCGACGTCGTCGCGGAGGGTTCGACCCTCGCCACCGCCGCCTCCGACCACACCGTCAAGGCGGACATCCGCGGCCTGCGTCCGGCCACCGACTACTGGTTCCGCTTCTCCGCCGGCGGCACGGACTCGCCCGTCGCCCGCACCCGCACCGCCCCGGCCGCCGACGCCGCCGTGACCGGCCTGCGCTTCGGCGTGGTCTCCTGCGCCAACTGGGAGGCCGGCCGCTTCGCCGCGTACCGCCACCTCGCGGCCCGCGGCGACCTGGACGCCTGGCTGCACCTGGGCGACTACATCTACGAGTACGGCACCGGCGAGTACGGCGCCCGCGACGAGGTCGTCCGGCCGCACACCCCCGCCCACGAGATCGTCACCCTCTCCGACTACCGGCTCCGGCACGCCACGTACAAGACCGACCCGGACCTCCAGGCCCTGCACGTCAAGGCGCCGGTCGTCGCGATCTGGGACGACCACGAGTTCGCCAACGACACCTGGTCGGGCGGCGCCGAGAACCACACCGAGGGCGCGGAGGGCGCCTGGGTGGCCCGCCAGGCCGCCGCCAAGCAGGCCTACTTCGAGTGGATGCCGGTACGGCCCGCGCTCGCCGGCACCACCTACCGCCGGCTCCGCTTCGGCAAGCTCGCCGATCTGTCCCTGCTCGACCTGCGCTCCTTCCGCTCCCAGCAGGTCTCCCTGGGCGACGGCGAGGTCGACGACCCGGACCGCACGCTCACCGGGCGCGCCCAACTGGACTGGCTGAAGGCGGGGCTGACGGCGTCCGACACCACCTGGCGGCTGGTCGGCACCTCGGTGATGATCTCGCCGTTCTCCCTCGGCTCCCTCCCCGCGAGCCTCCTCAAGCCGCTCGCGAAGCTGCTGGGCCTGCCGCAGGAGGGGCTCGCCCTCAACACCGACCAGTGGGACGGCTACACCGACGACCGCCGCGAACTCCTCGCCCACCTGCGGACGAACGCCGTCCGCAACACGGTCTTCCTCACCGGCGACATCCACATGGCGTGGGCCAACGACGTGCCGGTGAACGCCGGCACCTATCCGCTGTCGGCGTCGGCCGCCACGGAGTTCGTGGTCACCTCGGTCACCTCCGACAACCTCGACGACATCGTGAAGGTCCCCGAGGGCACCGTCTCCACGCTCGCCGCACCGCTGATCCGGGCCGCCAACCGGCACGTCCACTGGGTCGACACCGACCGGCACGGCTACGGCGTACTGGACATCACCGCCGAGCGGGCGCAGATGGACTACTACGTGCTGTCCGACCGTACGGCGGCGGACGCCACGTCCGAGTGGGTCCGCTCCTACCGCACCCGCAGCGGCACGCAGAAGGTCGAGCGCACCCACGACCCGGTGTGACGCCCTGCCGACTCAGCGCTCCAGCGAGTCGAGGAAGCCGAGCGCCACCCGCCAGGTGGCCTCGGCGGCCTCCTCGTCGTAGTCGGGGAGACCGGGGTCGGTGTAGAGGTGACCGGCGCCCGCGTATCTGTACACCTCGACGTCGGCGCCGGCCCGGCCCATCCGCAGGTACCAGGCGGTGAGCCAGTCGTCCGTCTCGAACGGGTCCGGCTCGGCGACGTGCAGCTGCACCGGCAGTTCGTCCGCCGAGGCGTTCTCCGCGATGTCCGACGTGCCGTGCAGGAGCAGCAGTCCGCGCGCCTTGTCGTCGCCGAGGGCCAGCGTCTGGGCGACGGAGGCGCCGAAGGAGAACCCCGCGTACACCAGCCCCCGCTCGGAGTAGGGCGCGGCGGCCAGCACGGCCCGCTTCAGCAACTCGTCCTTGCCGATCCCCTCCTTGTACGCCATGCCGTCCTCGACCGTGTCGAACGTGCTGCCCTCGAAGAGGTCGGGCGTCCACACCTCGTGTCCGGCCGCGCGCAGCCGGTCCGCGGCCCGGCGCACCGCGGGCCGCAGACCGTAGGTCGAGTGAAAGAGCATGATGTTCATGCGGTCCATGGTGCCAGCCCGGTGTGACGACGCCGGATCACGGCCCTACCCGCGATCGTGCGGAAGTCACATGTTCATGCCCGCGCGAGCCGGTTAGGTTCGGGAGCATGGATGACGTGCTCCGCCCATTGATCGTGGTCGGCGGCTCGGTCGTGCTCACCCTGCTGCTCGGCTGGGCCACCGACCTGCTGCTGCGCAAGGCCGACGAACGCCACCCCGAGACCCCGCTGTGGGGCCTGCTGCGCCGCGGCCGGATCCCCTACCAGCTGCTGCTGTGCGCGGCCCTGCTGAGAGGGTCGTACGACGAGGCGGACCTGCTGCCGGACCACGAGGCCGCCGTCGGCCGGACCCTGACCCTGGTGCTGATCGGGTCGGCCGCCTGGCTGGCGATCCGGATCGCGGCCGCGGTCGTCGAGACCACGTACACGCGGTACGCCAGTACCCACCGCGAACGCGACCCGGCGCGGGTCCGCCGGGTGCGCACCCAGGTGACGCTGATCCGGCGGGTGGTCTCGGCGATCGTCGGTGTGGTGGCGGTGGCCGCGATGCTGCTGACCTTCCCCGCGATGCGGGCGGCCGGGGCCTCGCTGCTGGCCTCGGCCGGGATCCTCGGCATCGTCGCCGGTGTGGCGGCCCAGTCCACGCTGGGCAACATGTTCGCCGGACTGCAGATCGCCTTCGGCGACATGGTGCGCATCGGCGACACGGTGGTCGTGGACGGCGAGTGGGGCACGGTCGAGGAGATCACGCTGACCTTCCTGACCGTGCGCACCTGGGACGAGCGCCGGATCACCATGCCGGTGTCGTACTTCACGTCCCAGCCGTTCGAGAACTGGTCGCGCGGGACGCCGCAGATGACGGGCACCGTCTTCTGGCACCTCGACCACTCGGCCCCGCTGGAGGCGATGCGCGACAAGCTCCGCGACATCCTGCGGGAGTGCCCGGCCTGGGACGGCCGCGCCTACAACCTGAACGTGACGGACAGCACGCCCAGCACGATGGAGGTGCGGGCCCTGGTGACGGCCAAGGACGCGGACGACATATGGACGGTACGGGTCGAGGTCCGCGAGCAGATGATCCGCTGGCTGGCCGACGCGCACCCGTACGCGCTGCCCCGGGTCAACACGGCGGACGCGGCGCTGCCGCCGGGCCGCGACGGCCACCGCTCCCCCGACGGCATGGTGCCGGCGGCCCGCCGTGTGCACAGTCACCCGAGGGAGCGCTGACCGGTGCTCAGTGACCGCGTTCGGCCCCGCCGTTGACCTGGACGATCTGCGAGGTGATGTGTGCGGCGCCCGGGGAGGCGAGCCAGTGCAGGGTCGCGGCGACGTCCCCGGGCGTTCCGGCGCGCCCGTCCAGGGTCTCCTCGACCAGCCGGGCGCGCAGTTCCCCGTCGATGCCGTCGCCGAAGAAGGCGGTGTCCTCGATGTAGCCGGGGGCGACCACGTTCACGGTGATGCCGTGCGGGCCCAGTCTCCGGGCGAGGTCATGGGCGTACGGGTGCAGGCCGGCCTTGGCCGCCCCGTACGCCACCTGTCCGTGGCCCCGGTAGGCGGCGATGGAGCCGATGAACAGCACGCGCCCGCCGGGTTCGGCGAGCCGGTCGCGCAGGGCCTCGGTGAGCAGTGCGGCGGTCAGCAGGTTGAGCCGGAAGTTGACCGTCCAGGAGCGGGCGACGGCGTCGAGCGGGTCGTCGCCGTCGGCCGGTGGTTCGAGGAGCCCGTTGCCTCCCGCGCTGTGGACCAGCACGTCCACGGCCCCGAACTCCCGGCCCACGAAGCCGGCGACACCGCGCACGGCCTCGGGCTCGGCGAGATCGGCGGCGTACGTCAGGGCACCCGGCACCTCGGCCCGCTCCAGCACGTCCTTGCGCCGCCCGAGCAACAGCACCCGGTCCCCGCCGTCGGCGAACACCCGCGCGGCGGCGAGCCCGATCCCGGTACCGCCCCCACTGATCACGACATTCCGATTCATAGGAGGACTCTACGAACGAAAAGCCGCCAAAGGCGCCAAGCTCCCACGGGAAACGCCCACTTCTCAACGAACCGAGACGGACGGCGCACGGGCGGGAGAATCAAAGAAAATCAGCGCAGACTGCGCACATCCAGATGCCGCAACACCCGGTCCACCACCTCCGGATCCGCCCCCGCCTCACTCCGCGCCGCGAGCACCTCGTGCCGAGCCGCGCTCAGCATCTCCCGCTGGATCCCCCGCACCCGCTTCAGCCGCCGCGCCCGCTGCCGGTGCGCCTCCCGCCGTTCGTCGTCCGCGAGGTCGGGGCTGATCCGGACCCCGATGTCGAAGGCGCTGCGCAGCATCTGCTCGGACAGCTCCTCCGGGAGGTCCTCGACCTCCTCGATCTCGCGCAGCCTCCGCTTCGCCGCCTTCGCCGCCCGGACCGCCAGGTCGTGCTCGAACCGCTTCTCCCGCCCGGTGTCGGCCCGCACCCCCAGCCGCCCCACCAGCCACGGCAGACTCAGCCCCTGCACCAGCAGGGTCGCCATGATCACGCCGAACGCGATGAAGACGATCTCGCTCCGGCCGGGAAAGTCACCCCCGGCGTCGGTCTCCAGCGGAATCGCCAGCGCCAGCGCGACGGAGGCCACCCCGCGCATCCCGGACCACCACATCACCACGGTCTCGCGCCAGCTCACCGGGATCTCCTCGGCGGTGTCCCGCGCGGCGTGCAGCCGTTGCGTCAGCCAGGTCGCCGGCAGCAGCCACAGCAGCCGGACCAGGACGACCACGCCCACGATCACCGCCGCCCAGCCGAGCAGCTCGCCCCAGTGGCCGGACGCGGTCCGCACCGCGTTGTGCAGTTCGAGCCCGACCAGCCCGAACGCGACCCCGGTGACGAGGGTGTCGACGATGTCCCAGAAGGTGTGCCCGGCCAGCCGGGTCATGACGTCGTCGGCGTCGGTGGCGTACTCGACGAGGAACAGCGCGGTGGTGAGCACGGCGAGCACGCCCGAGCCGTGCAGCTCCTCGGCCGCGACGTAGGAGGCGTACGGCACGAGCAGGCTCAGCCCGATCTGCAGGGTCGCGTCCCCGAGGAGACCCATCAGCTTGTTGGCGCCCCAGCCCAGGGCGAGCCCGACCGCGACCGCCACCACGGCCGACAGCACCAGGTCGAGCCCGGCCGCCCAGGCGGAGAAGCTGCCGCTGACGGCCGCGGCGATCGCCACGTTGTAGAGGACGATCGCCGTGACGTCGTTGAAGAGCCCCTCGCCCTCCAGGATCGACACCAGCCGGCGCGGCAGCCCCAGCTTCCCGGCGACGGCGGTCGCCGCGACCGGGTCGGGCGGCGCGACCAGCGCGCCGAGGGCGAAGGCGGCGGCGAGCGGCAGTCCCGGCACGATCGCGTGGGCGACGGTCGCCACGCACAGCGTGGTGACGAAGACCAGCGCCACCGCGAGCAGCAGGATCGGTCTGACGTTCGCCGCGAACTGCCGCCAGGAGGTCCGTCGTACGGCGGCGTAGAGCAGGGGCGGCAGCAGCAGCGGGAGGATCAGGTCGGGCGGGATGTCGACGTTCGGTACGAACTCCAGCAGGGCCAGTACCGCCCCGAGGACCGTCATCAGCACCGGCGCCGGCAACCTCAGCCGCTCCCCGACCGGGACACTCACCACGGCCCCGAGCAGCAGGGCGAACAGCAGGGTCAACTGGTCCACGGTCACGGCTCCGGGCGGATCGACGATCGGCGGGCGGATCTCCACCCTGCCACGCCGACGCCCTCACCGGCCGTTCGCGGCCTCCGCTACAGAACGCGCCGCATGGCCCGGTGCGGGATCCCCGCGTCCGGGAACCCGGGCCCGTACGCCTCGTAGCCCAGCCGCTCGTAGAAACCGAGGGCGTGCGTCTGCGCGTGCAGGTCGACGGCGGTGAGGCCCCGGTCGCGGGCCGCCTCCTCGACGGCCCGCACCAGCGCCGCGCCGACGCCGAGGCCCCGCGCCTCCCGCGTCACCGCGAGCCGGCCCAGCGAGCCGACCGCCGGGTCGCCGCCGTTCTTCGCCGCGGCGGCCTCGCCGTACAGCAGCCGTCCGGTGCCGAGGGGTGTGCCGTCCGCCGCGACCGCCAGCACATGGACGGCCCCGGCGTCGTAGGCGTCGTACTCGATGTCCTCGGGGACGCCCTGCTCGGCGACGAAGACCTCCTTGCGGACCGCGAAGCACGCCTCGCGGTCGGCGGACTCCTCCGCCACCCGGACCACGTGGCCGGCGCTCACGCGTAGGTCTCCTCGCGGACCTGGTCCAGCGCCTGCTGAAGGTCGTCGGGGTAGTCGCAGGAGAACTCCACCCACTGCCCGTCGCCGGGGTGCTCGAAGCCCAGGCGTACGGCGTGCAGCCACTGGCGGGTCAGGCGGAGCCGCTTGGCGAGCGTGGGGTCGGCGCCGTAGGTGAGGTCGCCGACGCAGGGGTGCCGGTGGGCGGCCATGTGGACGCGGATCTGGTGGGTGCGGCCGGTCTCCAGCTTGACGTCGAGCAGGGAGGCGGCGCGGAAGGCCTCGATGAGGTCGTAGTGCGTGACGGACGGCTTGCCCTCGGCGGTGACGGCCCACTTGTAGTCGTGCTGCGGGTGGCGGCCGATGGGGGCGTCGATGGTGCCGCTGGTCGGGTCGGGGTGGCCCTGGACGAGCGTGTGGTAGCGCTTGTCGACCGTGCGCTCCTTGAACTGGCGCTTCAGTGACGTGTACGCGTACTCCGACTTGGCGACGACCATCAGGCCGGAGGTGCCGACGTCGAGGCGGTGCACGATGCCCTGGCGCTCGGCGGCGCCGGAGGTCGAGATGCGGTACCCGGCGGCGGCGAGGCCGCCGATCACCGTCGGGCCGGTCCAGCCCGGCGAGGGGTGGGCGGCGACGCCGACGGGCTTGACGATCACGACCACGTCGTCGTCGTCGTGCACGATCTCCATGCCCTCGACCGGCTCGGCGACCACCCGCACCGGCGCGGGCGCCTGCGGCATCTCCACCTCGAGCCAGGCGCCGCCGCTGACCCGCTCGGACTTGCCGACCACCGACCCGTCGACCGTGACCTTCCCCGCGGCGGCGAGCTCGGCCGCCTTGGTGCGGGAGAAGCCGAACATGCGGGAGATGGCGGCGTCGACGCGCTCGCCCTCCAGGCCGTCCGGCACGGGCAGGGTACGGATCTCGGGAATCGTGCTCACCCGTCGAGTATGCCGGACGGGTCCGGCGACCCCGTACGCGCGTTCAGTCCTTGTGGACGGTGCCGTCCGGGTCGAGGCCGCGGAACGACAGCAGCACGATCAGGATGCCGCCGCACACGATCGCCGAGTCCGCCAGGTTGAACACGGCGAAGTGCTTGGGCGCGATGAAGTCGACCACCGCGCCCTCGAAGACCCCCGGCGAGCGGAAGATCCGGTCGGTGAGGTTGCCGAGGGCGCCGCCGAGCAGCAGGCCCAGCGCGATCGCCCAGGGCAGGCTGTAGAGCTTGCGGGCGAGGCGGATGATCACCACGATCACGGCCGCGGCGATCACCGTGAAGATCACGGTGAAGGCCTCGCCGAAGCCGAAGGCCGCGCCCGCGTTGCGGATCGCCTCGAAGCGCAGCCAGTCCCCGACGATCTCGATGGGCTCGTGGTGCTCCAGCTTGGCCACCACGATCATCTTGCTGATCAGGTCGAGGGCGTACGCGAACACGGCGACGGCGAACAGCACGGCGATCCGCCGCTTGCCGCGGGGCCGCCCGGCCTCCGCCGCCGTTCCCCCGGTATCGGCCCGCTCCTGCTCCTCCCGGTCCGCGTCCGGGGTGTCCGGCGTACCGATGATGCGCTCCGCCTCTGCCACGTGAGTCCCTCAACCTAGGTACCTGACTGAAGGACGAGGGTACGGCACGCCCCGCGCGCCCGCCGATCAGTACCGTCGCTCCTGCTTCTGCTTGCACTCGACGCACAGGGTGGCCCGGGGAAAGGCCCGCATACGGGCCTTTCCGATGGGGTTGCCGCAGTTCTCGCAGAGGCCGTAGGTACCGGCGTCGAGGCGCTGGAGGGCGCGCTCGGACTGGGTGAGCATCTCGCGCGCGTTCGCGGCGAGCGCGAGTTCGTGCTCGCGCGTGATGTTCTTGGTGCCGGTGTCGGCGTCGTCGTCGCCCGCGCCGTCGCCGGAGTCCCGCATCAGGCCGGCCAGCGACTGCTCGGAGGCGGTGATCTCCTCGCGCAGCCGCAGCGCCTCGGACGTCAGCTCGGCCCGCGCCTCCTCGACCTCTTCCGGAGTCCAGGGCTCCTCCCCCGGACGCACCGCGAGGTCGCCCGGCTCCACCGCGCCGATCCGGGCCTTGGGTACGGGGCTCTTCGCCGCCGTGGCCGTGCCAGGAGTCTTCTTCGCACCCACCGTCGTCACTCCCGTCTGCGCCGCGGCATCCACCGCGCCCGCGTCATCGGCCGTGCTGTGCCCGGCCACATCCTGTACGGGCCCACCGGCCCCGCTCCCCGGGAGGCCGGCCTCCCGGGAACCCGCGGAAGCCGCCTCCCGGACGGCACCCTTCCCCGACCCCTTCTTCCCCACCGCACCCCGACCAGGCACCACCGCCTCGGCAGCCACCTTTTTGGCGGCCACCTTCTTCGCCCCGGCCGACTTCCTCACCCCGGCCTTCCCGGCGGAAGCCCCCTCGACGGCAGGCTTCCGCGCGGTGGCCTTTCCCGCGGACGCCCCCTCGACGGCAGACTTCTTCACCCCGGCCTTCCCGGCGGAAGCCCCCTCGACGGCAGGCTTCCGCGCGGTGGCCTTTCCCGCGGACGCCCCCTCGACGGCAGACTTCCGCGCGGTGGCCTTTTTCGTGGGTGCCTTCCTGGTCGCGGCTTTCTTCATGGGTGTTCCGGCGGGTGGCTTCGACGCCACCGGCTCGCCGTCGTGCGCCGTCCGCGCCGCCGTCTTCCCGGCGGGCGACCCCGTCACCCCGCCCGTCGTCTTCTTCGCCGTCGTGGTCCGCGTGGGTGCCTTCGCCGCCGCCGCGGCTCCGGCCGTCCCACCCGCCCTCTCGGCCCCACCGTCGGGAGCGGCGCCGGACGGTGCCGGCTGCTGTACGGCGGTCTTCTTCGCCACCATGGCCGCGGCCCCTTCACATATTGTGATCTTGCGCGCGAATCGTGCTGGGACGATAAATCGACTCGAGTCCCGCGGCAACGGGGCGCACCGCCCGATTCCTCGCCCCGCGGACGCCGCGCGGCGAACCTGCATGCGTTGTGCCCAGCTCCCCGCCGGGTATGCCGCCGACACGGACGTCCCGGGATCCGGACGGGCGCACTTCGCCATTCGAGGTACGCCGGGTCGCACGGCGAGCGGAAATCCGGTCGGCCGCTGTCCCCGCCGCGCCGTACACTGGGCGGAGCGAAAAGCGTGGATGGGGACGAGTAGCGGCGTACGCAGCCCAGAGCGACCCGGGGACGGTGTGAGCCCGGGGGCGAGCGCGACGTGAAGATCACCCCGGAGCCGCCGGAGGAAACCCCTGTACGGGGCGGTAGAACCGGCATCGCGACCCCAATGAGGGGGCTCACCGGAGCACACGACGCACCGGGGGGCCAAGGAGGGTGGTACCGCGGGAGCGCGCCGACGGCGGCGCAGGGATCGACACAGCTCTCGTCCCTCCGGACGGAAGGCAGCAAGTCCGCCGGAGGAAGCCCGCTGATGACAACGCCGACGTACCGCCAGGTACCCGCCCAGGTCGACCTGCCCGCCCTCGAGCACGCGGTGCTCGAGTTCTGGCGCGAACAGAAGATCTTCGCCAAGAGCCTGGAGCAGTCCGAGGGACGCCCCGAATGGGTGTTCTACGAGGGCCCGCCCACCGCCAACGGCATGCCCGGCGCCCACCACATCGAGGCCCGCGTCTTCAAGGACGTCTTTCCCCGCTTCCGCACCATGCGCGGTTACCACGTGGCCCGCAAGGCCGGCTGGGACTGCCACGGCCTCCCGGTGGAGCTGGCCGTCGAGAAGGAGCTCGGCTTCTCCGGCAAGCAGGACATCGAGGCGTACGGCATCGCCGAGTTCAACGCCAGGTGCCGCGAGTCGGTGACCCGGCACACCGACGCCTTCACCGAGCTGACGACCCGCATGGGCTACTGGGTCGACCTCGACGACGCCTACCGCACCATGGACCCGGAGTACGTCGAGTCCGTCTGGTGGTCGCTGAAGGAGATCTTCAACAAGGGCCTGCTGGTCCAGGACCACCGCGTCGCCCCCTGGTGCCCGCGCTGCGGCACCGGCCTGTCCGACCACGAGCTGGCTCAGGGCTACGAGACGGTCGTCGACCCGTCCGTCTACGTCCGCTTCCCGCTCACCTCGGGACCGCTGGCCGGCGAGGCCTCGCTGGTCGTCTGGACCACGACCCCGTGGACCCTGGTCTCCAACACGGCCGTCGCCGCCCACCCCGAGGTCACCTACGTCGTCGCCACGAACGGCGAGGAGAAGCTGGTCGTCGCCGAGCCGCTGCTCGCCAAGGCCCTCGGCGAGGGCTGGGAGGCCACCGGCCGGTCCTTCACCGGCGCCGAGATGGAGCGCTGGACGTACCGGCGCCCCTTCGAGCTGGTGGACTTCCCGGAGCCAGCCCACTACGTGGTGAACGCCGACTACGTCACCACCGAGGACGGCACCGGCCTCGTCCACCAGTCCCCCGCCTTCGGTGAGGACGACCTCAAGGTCTGCCGCTCCTACGGCCTGCCCGTGGTCAACCCGGTCCGCCCCGACGGCACCTTCGAGGAGGGCGTCCCGCTGGTCGGCGGCGTCTTCTTCAAGAAGGCCGACGAGAAGCTCACCGCCGACCTCGACGAGCGCGGCCTGCTCTTCAAGCACATCCCGTACGAGCACAGCTACCCGCACTGCTGGCGCTGCCACACCGCGCTGCTCTACTACGCGCAGCCGTCCTGGTACATCCGCACCACCGCCATCAAGGACCGGCTGCTCCAGGAGAACGAGAACACCAACTGGTTCCCGGACACGGTCAAGAACGGCCGCTACGGCGACTGGCTGAACAACAACATCGACTGGGCGCTCTCCCGCAACCGCTACTGGGGCACCCCGCTGCCGATCTGGCGCTGCGAGGACGACCACCTCACGGTCGTCGGCTCCCGCGCGGAGCTCACCGAGCTGACCGGCACCGACCAGTCGGGCCTCGACCCGCACCGCCCGTACATCGACGAGGTCACCTTCGCGTGCGCGCAGGGCGGCTGCGGCAAGACGGCCACGCGCGTGCCGGAGGTCATCGACGCCTGGTACGACTCGGGCTCCATGCCGTTCGCGCAGTGGGGCTACCCGTACAAGAACAAGGAGCTGTTCGAGGCCCGCTACCCGGCGCAGTTCATCAGCGAGGCCATCGACCAGACCCGCGGCTGGTTCTACACGCTGATGGCGATCGGCACCCTGGTCTTCGACAAGTCGTCGTACGAGAACGTCGTCTGCCTCGGCCACATCCTCGCCGAGGACGGCCGCAAGATGTCCAAGCACCTGGGCAACATCCTGCAGCCGATCCCGTTGATGGACCAGCACGGCGCCGACGCGGTCCGCTGGTTCATGGCGGCCGGCGGTTCCCCCTGGGCGGCCCGCCGGGTGGGCCACGGCACCATCCAGGAGGTCGTCCGCAAGACGCTGCTGACGTACTGGAACACGGTCGCCTTCCAGGCCCTGTACGCCCGTACGTCGAACTGGGCGCCGTCGGCGGCGGACCCGGCCCCGGCCGACCGCCCGGTCCTGGACCGCTGGCTGCTCTCCGAACTGCACGCGCTCACCGACCAGGTGACCCAGGCGCTGGAGGGGTACGACACCCAGCGCGCCGGCAAGCTGCTCTCCGCGTTCGTCGACGACCTGTCCAACTGGTACGTCCGCCGCTCCCGGCGCCGCTTCTGGCAGGGCGACAAGGCCGCGCTGCGCACGCTGCACGAGGTCGTGGAGACGGTCACCAAGCTGATGGCCCCGCTGACCCCGTTCATCACCGAGCGGGTCTGGCAGGACCTGATCGCCCCGGTCACCCCGGGCGCCCCGGAGTCGGTGCACCTGTCCGCGTGGCCGGAGGCGGACCTGTCCGTGATCGACCCGGAGCTGTCGAAGCAGATGGTGCTGGTGCGCCGGCTCGTGGAGCTGGGCCGGGCCACCCGCGCGGAGTCGGGCGTGAAGACCCGCCAGCCGCTGAAGCGCGCGCTGATCGCGGCGGGCGGCTTCGGCGCCCTCGGCCCCGAGCTGCACACGCAGATCACGGAGGAGCTGAACGTCGAGTCGCTGGCGTCGCTGTCCGAGGTGGGCGGCTCGCTGGTGGACACCACGGCGAAGGCCAACTTCCGTGCGCTGGGCAAGCGGTTCGGCAAGCGGGTCCAGGACGTGGCCAAGGCGGTCGCGAACGCGGACGCCGCCGCGCTCTCCCTGGCGCTGCGCGAGGGCACGGCCTCGGTGGAGGTCGACGGCGAGACGATCACCCTGGCCCCGGACGAGGTGATCATCACGGAGACCCCGCGCGAGGGCTGGTCGGTGGCGTCCGACGCCGGTGCCACGGTCGCCCTCGACCTGGAGATCACCGAGGAGCTGCGCCGCGCGGGACTCGCGCGGGACGCGATCCGGCTGATCCAGGAGGCCCGCAAGAACAGCGGCCTCGACGTGGCCGACCGGATCGCCCTGCGCTGGACGGCGACGGAACCGGCAACGGTCGCCGCGCTGGCGGAACATGCGGGACTGATCGCGGAGGAGGTCCTCGCCACCGACTTCGCTCAGGGGGAGGCGGATGACACCTACGGTGTCCCGTTCGCCGACGAGGGATTGTCGCTGACGTTCCGCCTGCGCAAGGCGTAAAGCGCCGGTGAGCCCCGCGCCCTGAGGGGCGCGGGGAACTGCGCGATCAGCCACACACGATCCGCGGGCGCCTGGCCGCCTGTCCCCGCAGACGGGAAGGCGCGCACGCCTAAGGCCGGGGCCCACCAAGATTCTTGGTGGGCCCCGGCCTTCGGCGTCGCGCACGTCGGACATGTCACCCAGGCCAGAACAAACACCGCACACCAGCGTGAACAAGCGTAGCGAAGAGGCGGGGCCCGGGTTCATGAACCCGGGCCCCGCCCTGAACGCTGCCGACTGCTACGCCGTACTCATGGCCGGGAGGCCGTCAGTTGTCGTCCTCGTCGATCAGGAAGCCGCGCATCGGCGAGGGAGCCTGGCCCATCGGCGACGGGCCCTGCGGACGTACCGGCGCCATCGGCTGGGTCATCGCCGGCTGCATCTGCTGCTGACCGCCACCGTAGGACGGGCCGCCCTGACCGCCGGGAGGGCCACCCATCGTCTGGTTGCCGCCGTAGGACGGCGCACCGGCGGGGGCCATCGAGGGCGCCGGGGACGGCGGCAGCGACGGCGCGGAGCCGGCGGGCTGACGCGGCGGGGCGAGCGAGTCGTCCGCCTGGGTCTCCAGCTGGCGCAGCTGCGACTCCAGGTAGGACTTCAGCCGCGTGCGGTATTCGCGCTCGAAGCCGCGCAGGTCCTCGACCTTGCGCTCCAGCGTGGCGCGGGCGGACTCCAGGGAGCCCATCGCGACGCGGTGCTTCTCCTGCGCGTCCCGCTCCAGGGCGTCCGCCTTGGCACGGGCGTCCCGCTCGAGACCCTCGGCACGCGAACGCGCCTCGCCCACGATCTTGTTGGCCTCGGAACGGGCCTCCGCGATCGCCTGGTCCGCGGTCTGCTGGGCCAGCGACAGGACGCGCGCGGCGCTGTCGCCACCGGGGCCACCCTGACCGGGCATACCCGGGCCGCCCTGACCGGGCATACCGGGACCGCCCATGGGACCGCCCATCGGGCCGCCGTGGCCCATCTGCCCCTGCATCGGGCCGCCCTGGCCCATCGGACCGCCCTGGCCCATCGGGCCGGGACCCTGACCCATCGGTCCAGGACCCTGACCCATCGGCCCGGGACCCTGACCCATGGGGCCGGGACCCTGCGGGCCGCCCTGTCCGCCGGGGCCGGCGGGCAGCTGAGGAGCACCGCTCGGCAGCTGGGGCGGACCACCCATGGGGCCACCCATCTGCTGCTGCGGCGGGCCCGATATGCCGGCGGGCACCGGAGCGCCGGGACCTCGCATGCCCTGCTGGGGCATGCCCTGGGGCGGTCCCTGCTGTTGCTGCTGCTGGTCCTGAGGCTCAGGAGGCTTGCGCATGTTCTGCTGGTTCTGGGCGGCGGCGCGCGTGGCCGCGGCCAGTTTGGCGCGCAGGTCCTCGTTCTCGCGGAGCAGGCGCGTCAGTTCGGCTTCGACCTCGTCGAGGAAGGCATCGACCTCGTCCTCGTCATAGCCTTCTCGGAGGCGGACGGTCGTGAACTGCTTGTTCCGCACGTCCTCGGGGGTCAACGGCATCTCTTCACCTCAACGTAGTCATCGGCAGTCGGCAAGACCGTATCGTCCACAGTCACCTCGCGAGATTGCCCACGATTGAGATCAGGATGTAGACGATGATCATCAGTACGAAGAAGGACAGGTCTAGCGCCACGCCCCCGAGACGCAGCGGCGGGATGAACCGCCGCAGAAGCTTCAGCGGTGGATCGGTGACAGTGTAAGTGGCCTCCAGGACGACCACCATCGCCTTGCCGGGTTGCCATGAGCGGGCGAACTGGAACACGTAATCCATGACCAAACGGAAGATCAGCACGATGAGGAACACCATCAGCGCGATGTAGATCACCTGCGCGAACACGCTCATGGCCTGCTTTTCCCTCTCCCCTGTACCGCTCTTGATCCGGTCCTGCGTCTCAGCTCTGGTTGAAGAACCCGCCCTCTGCGATGCGGGCCTTGTCCTCCGCCGTGACATCGACGTTAGCAGGCGACAACAAGAACACCTTCTGCGTCACCCGCTCGATGCTGCCGTGAAGACCAAACACCAAACCGGCCGCGAAGTCGACAAGTCGCTTCGCGTCCGTGTCGTCCATCTCGGTCAAGTTCATGATCACCGGCGTGCCCTCACGGAAGTGTTCCCCGATGGTACGGGCCTCGTTGTAGGTCCGGGGGTGAAGCGTGGTGATCCGGTAAGGCTCTCGTTCCGACACGACCTTGGGCATGATCACCGGTGCGTTCTTCTCCAGGCTGGCGCGTTCTTGTGTGATGGATGCCACGGGCGCGATCCGCGCCGGGCGCGGCGATTCCGCGGGCAGCGAAGCGGACCGGGCGATCGGTTCGCGCGGCGCGGGAGGATGGACGACTCGTACCTCTTCGTCCCTTTGGGACTGGTGTGAGACGTGGGGCTGGTGGGACGGCTCGTGCCGCCGGTGGTCCCGCTCGGGCTCCGGGTCGAGTTCGGGTTCGAAGTCGTCGTCTGGGTCGAATCCGCGGCCGTCGTACCCATCGTCCTCCACGAGGCCGAGGTAGACCGCCATCTTGCGCATCGCGCCGGCCATGCTCCTAGTCCTCCGCTCTGTGGTGGATCCGCTGACGACCGCCGAGTGCCCGCGATCCACTGGGTCTTTACGTCCGCTGTTCGGCGGAACTGACCATATTTTCTGCTGTGGTCCGACTTCTTGGCGACGTTACCCGAGCCCGGGGCGGACTCCGAGTACCGCACTGCCGACGCGCACATGTGTCGCTCCGGCGGCCACGGCCTGTTCGAGGTCCGCACTCATCCCTGCCGAGACCATGTTCGCAGTCGGATGGGTCCGGCGCAGGTCGGTCGACAAATCCATCAGCCGCTCGAAGGCCGCCTGTTCGCGTCCCGCGTACTCCCCGGCGAGCGGGGCGACGGTCATCAGTCCGCCGAGCCGCAGCCCCTCGGACCGCGCGACCAGGTCGGCCAACTCCGCGACACCGGCGGGCGCCACACCTCCGCGCTCCCCCCGGCCGCTCGCGTCGGCGTCGAGCGCCACCTGGATCAGGCAGCCGATCTCACGCCCGGCCCGTACGGCCTCTCCGGAGAGGGCCGTCACCAACCGGGAACGGTCGACGGACTGCACGAAATCGGCGTAACCCACCACAGAACGCACCTTGTTGGTCTGAAGTTGACCGACGAAGTGCCAGGTAAGGGGCAGATCCGCGCATTCGGCCGCCTTGGGGGCGGCGTCCTGGTCCCGGTTCTCGGCCACATGACGCACCCCGAGTCCGGACAGGATCCGCACATCGTCCGCGGGGTAGGTCTTGGTGACCACGATCAGGGTCACCTCGTCCCGCCCGCGTCCGGCGGCGGCGCACGCCGCGGAGATCCGCTCTTCCACTTTCGCCAGGTTCGCGGCGAGTTCGTCCCTACGGTCCGTCATGTCCCATCAGTCCAGCCACACGTAGCCCGCGAGCCGCCCGGTGGTGCGGTCGCGGCGGTACGAGAAGTGATCAGCCGACTCCAGCGTGCACACCGGCGACTGCTCCCGGTCGCGCACCCCGAGCCGTTCGAGCTGCGCGTGCACGCCCGCGGCCACGTCGACCGCCGGTGTTCCCCGGCTCGTGGTGGCGTGCGCCGCCGGTTCGACGGCGGCCACCTCGTCGCGCATCGCCTCCGGCACCTCGTAGCACCGGCCGCAGACGGCGGGTCCGGTGCGGGCGACGATCCGCGCGGGGTCGGCGCCGAGTTCCGCCATGGCCCGTACGGCGGCGGGGACGACCCCGGCGATCATGCCGGGCCGGCCCGCGTGGGCCGCGGCCACGACACCGGCGGCCGGGTCGGCGAGCAGGACCGGCACGCAGTCGGCGGTGAGCACCGCGAGGGCCAGTCCGCGCCGCGCGGTGACGACCGCGTCGACCTCGGGCACCGGACGGTCGCCCCAGGGCTCGTCGGCCACGACCACGTCGGCCCCGTGCACCTGGTTCATCCAGACCACCCGGGCCGGGTCCACGCCGAGCGACTTGGCGGCCAGTTCGCGGTTGACGCGTACGGCGCCGGGGTCGTCGCCGACCGCCCCGCCGAGGTTGAGCTCCTCGTACGGAGCGGCGCTCACCCCGCCCCACCGGTCGGTGAAGGCGAAGTGCGCGCCGCTCACGCTCTCGCGCCGTCCTGTCACTTCAGGAAGTCCGGTACGTCCAGTTCCTCGACCGGGCTGTCGTAGGTCCGCGACGGCGGGACCGGCGGCTGGACGACCGGGATGTCGCGCACCGGCTCCGGCGCCGGCGGCTCCGGGTCCTCCTTCGGCGTGACGCTGCCGAGCGAGCCGAAGGACGGGCGGCTCTCCGGCTGCCGCGCCGGGGCGGGCTCCTCGCGCTTGGCCGAGGACGAGCCGAGGACGTTGTCCCGCTTGGCGGGCGGCTGGCCGCCGTCGAAGCCGGCCGCGATCACGGTGACCCGGACCTCGTCGCCGAGGGCGTCGTCGATCACCGCGCCGAAGATGATGTTGGCCTCGGGGTGGGCGGCCTCGCTGACCAGCTGGGCGGCCTCGTTGATCTCGAACAGACCGAGGTCGGAGCCGCCGGAGATGGAGAGCAGCACACCGCGGGCGCCGTCGATGGAGGCTTCGAGGAGCGGCGAGGAGATGGCCATCTCGGCGGCGGCCACCGCGCGGTCGTCGCCGCGGGCCGAGCCGATGCCCATGAGGGCCGAACCGGCCTCGGACATGACCGACTTGACGTCGGCGAAGTCCAGGTTGATCAGGCCGGGGGTGGTGATGAGGTCGGTGATGCCCTGGACACCGGAGAGCAGCACCTGGTCCGCCGACTTGAAGGCGTCGAGAACCGACACCTGACGGTCCGAGATGGACAGCAGCCGGTCGTTCGGGATCACGATGAGGGTGTCGACCTCTTCGCGGAGCTCGGCGATGCCGTCCTCGGCCTGGTTCGCGCGACGCCGTCCCTCGAAGGTGAACGGGCGCGTGACCACGCCGATGGTGAGGGCACCGAGCGAGCGGGCGATGTTGGCCACGACGGGCGCGCCGCCGGTGCCGGTGCCGCCGCCCTCGCCGGCCGTCACGAAGACCATGTCGGCCCCCTTGAGGACCTCCTCGATCTCCTCACGGTGGTCCTCCGCGGCCTTGCGGCCGACGGCCGGGTTGGCTCCGGCGCCGAGTCCGCGGGTGAGTTCACGGCCCACGTCGAGCTTGACGTCGGCGTCGCTCATCAACAGGGCTTGCGCGTCGGTGTTGATGGCGATGAACTCGACGCCCTTGAGACCGACCTCGATCATCCGGTTGATGGCATTGACACCACCGCCGCCGACACCGATGACTTTGATGACTGCGAGGTAGTTCTGCGGTGCTGCCACGTCGAAGGCCTCTCGCCTCGAGTTACGTGTCGCCCGACCGCTGGAGCACTGATGCCCCCGCGACCCGACGACTGATGCCGAATGGGACGGTCCGTAGCGCCGACCCGAACCCTAACGTTGAAGTTTAGGGTTACCAGTGTGTCCGTTCCCTGGAGTCTTCTGAACAGGACACTAAGTCGACAAGCGGCGCCCGTTCAACGAACACGCCGAACCTCCCGTTTTTCTTTTCACCCTATGTGATCAGCCGTAGCGCTGCCCAACCAGGGTGCTGGCCTGCGCTGATGTGCGTCAACTCCCCGCTGACGCCGGGGCCGTGGGCACGCTGACGTCGAAGTGCCGCGCGCCGGGCTCCGCTTTCATCAGTGCGGTGAGGATACGGCCCTTCTCGGCACCCTTCTCACTGCTTCCCCAGTCGACCGTACGGCCGTCCGCCAGTTCCAGCGAGATGTCGTCATAGGAACGGACCTTGACGCTGCGGGTGGCGTGCGCCACGGAGGCCGGGATCGCGCCGGCCACCCGCACCGCCTCCCGGGTCAGCCGGTCCTCGTCGAAGCGACGCAGACTCGCCGCCGCGGAACCGTTCCCGGAAACGGTCATCTTCAGCGCGGGTACCCCTCCGGGATCCTTGGAAACCGTGGCGAACCGGACACCTTCCTCGTCCACTTCGATGTATTTCCCGCCTTTGTGGACGAGGAGGACAGCGGTGCGTTCCGTCACTTTCAGCGAGATCCCGCTCGGCCAGGAACGGACCACGTCAACCGTGTCGATCCGGGGCAACGCCTCGGAAAGCCGCGCCTCGATCACGTCGGTGTCGACGGAGACCAGTTGTTCCCCGAGGGGGACGTCGGCGGCCTCGCGCACCTCCGCCGGGGTCAGGACCCGGGTCCCCGACACCGTCACGCGCTCCACGCGCACCAGGTCCGACCCGTACAGCAGCCAGAACGTCCCGCTGCCGAGGAACACCAGGACGACGGCCGATGCGATGATCCGACGAACCTGCCGTCGCCCGAACCGCCGGACGGGCGGCGGCGGGCCGGACGACTCCCGCTTGCGTTCACCACGCTCGGCGGTGGTCGATCCGGCCATGGCTGCCTGCCTTCCGTCATACGCCTCTAGCGGTGCGCACGGGCGGCGATCGCCTCGTACACCATGCCGACGAGCAGGTCGTCGGCGTCCCGGCGGCCGAACTCGGCGGCGGCGCGGGACATCTCGTACAGCCGGTGCGGGTCGGCGAGCACGGGCAGGACGTTCTGCTGCACCCACTCGGGCGTCAGCTCCGCGTCGTCGACCAGCAGTCCGCCGCCGGCCTTGACCACCGGCTGGGCGTTGAGCCGCTGTTCGCCGTTGCCGATGGGCAGCGGGACGTAGGCGGCCGGGAGCCCGACGGCGGAGAGCTCGGCGACGGTCATCGCGCCCGCGCGGCAGAGCATCATGTCGGCCGCGGCGTACGCGAGGTCCATCCGGTCCAGGTAACTTACCGGGATGTAGGGGGGCATGCCCGGCATCTGGTGCACCTGCGGCAGTTCGTTCTTCGGGCCGACCGCGTGCAGGATCTGGATCCCGGCCTGCTGGAGCCACGGAGCGACCTGCTGGACCACCTCGTTGAGCCGGCGGGCGCCCTGTGAGCCGCCGGAGACCAGCAGGGTGGGCAGATTGGGGTCGAGGCCGAACGCGGCGCGGGCCTCGGGGCGTACGGCGGCCCGGTCCAGGGTGGAGATGGAGCGGCGCAGCGGGATGCCGATGTAACGGGCGCCCCGCAGCTTGCTGTCGGGCGTGGAGACGGCGACCTGGGCGGCGTACCGGGAGCCGATCTTGTTGGCCAGTCCGGGCCGGGCGTTGGCCTCGTGGATCACGATCGGCACACCGAGCCGCTTGGCCGCGAGGTAGCCGGGCAGGGCGACGTAGCCGCCGAAGCCGACCACGGCGTCCGCCTTGGTGCGCTCCAGGATCTGCTCGGCCGCCTTGATGGTGCCGCGCAGCCGGCCCGGAACGGTGATCAGCTCGGGGGTGGGCTTGCGCGGCAGCGGTACGGCGGGGATCAGCGCCAGTTCGTACCCGCGCTCGGGTACGAGACGGGTCTCCAGGCCGCGTTCCGTGCCCAGGGCCGTGATGCCCACGGTCGGATCCTGCCTGCGCAGGGCGTCCGCGAGGGCGAGCGCGGGCTCGATGTGGCCCGCGGTTCCTCCGCCGGCGAGTACGACATGCACCGAAATTCACCGCTCTCCGGACGAACGCGCCACCGGGGCGCGCCGTCGCATCGTGTTCCATCTGCGGGGCCGCTGTGAACCCCCGTTCCGCTTTCTACCAAAGCGGGGTTGCCGCATGGCAAGCGCCATCCGTGCAGCGGGGTCCTCACGCGCGAAGGCGATCAGCAGCCCGATGGCGAACATGGTCGGCAGCAGGGCGGATCCTCCGTAGGAGAACAGCGGGAGCGGGACTCCGGCGATCGGCAGCAGACCGAGCACCGCACCGATGTTGATCACGGCCTGGGCCGTGATCCAGGTGGTCACGCCTCCCGCGGCATACCTGACGAAGGGGTCCTCCGTGCGTCCGGCCACGCGGATACCCGCATAGCCTAGAGCCGCGAACAGGGCGAGCACCGACAGTGTCCCCGCCAGGCCCAGTTCCTCACCGGTGATGGCGAAGATGAAGTCCGTATGGGCTTCGGGCAGTTGGCCCCATTTCTCCACGCTCGCGCCGAGTCCGGAACCGAAAATTCCGCCGGAGGCGAGGGCGTAGATCCCGTGCACCGCCTGCCAGCAGTCGACCGGTCCCGTCTGGGGCTCGGTGGCGCCGAGGCAGGTGAGCCGGGCCATGCGGTTGGGGCTGGTGCGGATGAGGATCGCGCCGAGCAGCGCGGCGATCGACAGCACGCCGACGAACAGCCGGGTCGGTGCCCCCGCCAGCCACAGCAGGCCGAAGAGGACCGCCGTCAGGATGATCGCCGTACCCATGTCGCCGCCGAGCATGATCAGCCCGAGCAGCATGAAGGCGGCCGGGACCAGTGGCACCAGCATGTGCTTCCACTGGGACAGCAGCCGCTTGTCCTGCTTGCGGGCGAGCAGATCGGCGCCCCACAGCACCAGCGCGAGTTTGCCGAACTCGCTGGGCTGGAGCTGGAAGGAGCCGCCGAGGGCGATCCAGTTCTGGTTGCCGTTGACCGCGATCCCGATCCCCGGCACCTGCACCAGGACCATCAGGACGACGGCGCCCGCCAGGATCGGGTAGGCCAGGGCCCGGTGCAGCCTCACCGGCATCCTGGAGGCCGCCAGCAGCAGTACGCAGCCGATCGCGGCGGCCAGGAGCTGCTTGCGGAAGAAGTAGGAGCCCGGCAGCGACATCTGCAGCGCCGTGATCTGGGAGGCCGAGTAGACCATCACCAGGCCCAGCACGGTGATCAGCGCGCTGCCGCCGAGGATCAGGTAGTACGCGGTCAGCGGCCGGTCCCAGGCCCTGCGCGCCCGGGTGACCAGGGTGCGGACGGGGTTCTCGCGCGGGGGCCCGGGTACGACGGGTCCGCGTACGGCCCGCCGCACGGGCGGGCGGCCGGTACGGCTACCGGGCATCCTGGCCTCCGCTGTACGCCGTCGACGGTCCCACGCGTCCCTCCCAAGGTCGCCCGGCGCCAGGCGGGCCGGGGTCAGGCGCCGAGCTCGCGCACCGCCTGTGCGAACGCGTCACCGCGCTTGTTGTAGTTGGCGAACATGTCCATCGAGGCGCAGGCCGGGGCCAGCAGCACCGTGTCGCCGGGCCGGGCGAGCCGCCGCGCCTCCTGGACGGCCCGGAGCATCGCCCCAGTGTCGGTCCGGTCGAGGTCGACGACGGGTACTTCCGGGGCGTGTCGCGCGAGGGCTTCGCGGATCAGGGCGCGGTCCCGGCCGATCAGTACGGCACCGCGCAGCCGCTTCGCCGAGCCGGCGACCAGTTCGTCGAAGGTGGCGCCCTTGGCGAGCCCGCCGGCGATCCACACGATCGACTCGTAGGCCGCCAACGAGGCTTCGGCGGCATGGGTGTTGGTGGCCTTGGAGTCGTCGATGTACGCGACCCCGTCCACGTCGGCGACGTGCGCGATGCGGTGGGCGTCCGGGGTGAAGGCCCGCAGGCCGTCCCGTACGGCGCTCGCGGGCACCCCGTAGGCCCGCGCGAGGGCCGCCGCGGCAAGGGCGTTGGCGATGTTGTGCGGGGCGGGCGGGGTGACGTCGGAGACCTCGGCGAGTTCCTGGGCGTTCTTCTGCCGGTTCTCGACGAAGGCGCGGTCGACCAGGATGCCCTCCACGACGCCGAGTTGGGAGGGACCGGGCGTTCCCAGGGTGAAGCCGACGGCGCGGCAGCCCTCCTCTACGTCGGCCTCGCGGACCAGGTCCTCGGTGGCCTTGTCGGCCATGTTGTAGACGCAGGCGACGCGGTTGCCCTCGTAGACACGGCCCTTGTCCCTGGCGTACGCCTCCATGGAGCCGTGCCAGTCGAGGTGGTCGGGGGCGAGGTTGAGCACGGCCGCCGAGTGGGCGCGCAGGGACGGCGCCCAGTGGAGCTGGTAGCTGGACAGCTCCACGGCGAGCACGTCGTACTGCTCCTCGCCGAGCACGGCGTCCAGGAGGGAGACGCCGATGTTGCCGACGGCGGCGGTGCGCAGGCCCGCCGCCTTCAGGATGGAGGCGAGCATCTGGACGGTCGTGGTCTTGCCGTTGGTGCCGGTGACCGCGAGCCAGGGGGCCGCACCGGGCTTCCTGAGCCGCCAGGCGAGTTCGACGTCGCCCCACACCGGCACCCCGGCCGCGTCCGCCGCCGCGAACAGCGGCTTGTCCGGCTTCCAGCCGGGGGCCGTGACGATCAGCTCGGTGCCTTCGGGCAGGGTGTCGCCGTCGCCCAGGCGCACGGTGACGCCCAGCGCCTCCAGTTCGGCGGCCTGCTCCCGGGCGCGCGGGTCGTCCCCGTCGTTGACGACGGTGACCTTCGCGCCGAGCCCGTGCAGCACCTTGGCCGCCGGGACGCCGGAGACGCCGAGTCCGGCGACGGTGACGTTCTTCCCCTGCCAGTCGGTCACTTGTCCGCTGCCCATCCCGCGTAGAAGAGGCCCAGTCCGACGATCACACAGATGCCCTGGATGATCCAGAAGCGGACCACCACAAGGACTTCGGACCAGCCCTTGAGTTCGAAGTGATGCTGGAGCGGCGCCATCCGGAAGACCCGCTTCCCGGTGAGCTTGAACGAGCCGACCTGGATGACCACCGACATGGTGATGAGGACGAACAGACCGCCCAGGATGGCCAGCAGCAGCTCGGTGCGGGAGCAGATCGCGAGACCCGCGAGCACACCGCCGAGCGCCAGCGAACCGGTGTCGCCCATGAAGATCTTGGCCGGGGAGGTGTTCCACCACAGGAAGCCGAGGCAGGAACCCATCAGCGCGGAGGCGACGACCGCGAGGTCCAGCGGGTCGCGCACCTCGTAGCAGGCGCCCGGGTTGGTCAGCGTCTCACCGTTGGCGCAGGACTCCTGGAACTGCCAGACGCCGATGAAGGTGTAGGCGCCGAAGACGAGCACCGAGGCACCGGTGGCGAGACCGTCCAGACCGTCGGTCAGGTTCACGCCGTTCGACATCGCCAGGATCATGAACAGCGCCCAGACGACGAACAGCACCGGGCCGATGGTCCAGCCGAAGTCCGTGATGAACGACAGCTTCGTGGAGGCCGGGGTCTGTCCGCGGGAGTCCGCGAACTGCAGCGAGAGCACCGCGAAGGCGATACCGACGATGAGCTGGCCGGCCATCTTCGCCTTGGCCCGCAGACCCAGCGAACGCCGCTTGACGATCTTGATGTAGTCGTCCAGGAAGCCGACCAGACCCATGCCGACCATCAGGCCCAGCACCAGCACGCCCGAGTACCTCGGCGGCTCGCCGCTGATCACCTTGCTGAGGAAGTACGCGGCGACCGTCGCCAGGATGAAGGCGATACCGCCCATCGTCGGCGTACCGCGCTTGCTGGCGTGCTCGCGCGGGCCGTCGTCACGGATGTACTGCCCGTACCCCTTGCGCGCGAGCAGCTTGATCAGCAGCGGGGTGCCGATCAGCGTCAGGAAGAGGCCAATGACTCCTGCGAACAGGATCTGATTCATCATCGGGCGGAGACCTCACCCTCGGCACCGGTCTCGAGCAGCGCCTGCGCCACGCTCTCGAGCCCGACCGAACGGGATGCCTTCACCAGTACGACATCCCCCGGGCGCAATTCGCTGCGCAACAGGTCGACCGCCGCCTGTGCGTCGGACACGTGCACCGACTCCTCACCCCACGAACCCTCGTTATATGCGCCCAGTTGCAGCCAGGCGGCTTCCCTGCCCCCGACCGCGACGAGCTTGCTGACGTTGAGCCGGACGGCGAGCCGTCCGACCGCGTCGTGCTCGGCGAGCGCCTCGTCCCCGAGCTCGGCCATCTTGCCGAGCACCGCCCACGTACGGCGTCCCTTGCCCATGGCCGCCAGCGCGCGCAGCGCTGCCTTCATGGACTCGGGGTTCGCGTTGTAGGCGTCGTTGACGACCGTCACGCCGTCCGGGCGCTCGGTGACCTCCATCCGCCAGCGGGAGAGGGAGCCCGCCTCGGAGAGCGCGGTGGCGATCTCGTCTGCGGACATGCCCAACTCGTGGGCGACGGCGGCCGCGGCGAGCGCGTTCGACACGTGATGCTCACCGTACAGGCGCATGGTCACATCGGATGCACCGGAGGGTGTGTGAAGCCTGAAGGAAGGCTGTCCGCTGTCCGTGAGTCGCACGTTCTCGGCCCGAACGTCCGCTTCGTCGGACTCTCCGAAAAGGATCACCTTCGCCTTCGTACGGGACGCCATGGCCCGTACGAGGGGGTCGTCCGCGTTGAGGATCGCGGCACCGCTCTCCTCGGCCGGGGGCAGGGCCTCCACCAACTCGCCCTTGGCCTGGGCGATCTGCTCCCGGCCGCCGAACTCGCCGATGTGGGCGGAGCCGACGTTCAGGACCAGTCCGACCTTCGGGGGCGTCAGACCGGTGAGGTACCGGATGTGGCCGATTCCGCGCGCTCCCATCTCCAGCACGAGGAACCTCGTCTCCTCGGTGGCGGTGAGCGCGGTGAGCGGCAGGCCGATCTCGTTGTTGAGCGAGCCGGGGGTGAAGACCGTCGGCGCCTTGCGCTGGAGCACCTGGGCGATGAGGTCCTTGGTGCTGGTCTTGCCGGCCGAGCCGGTGAGCGCGACGAGGGTGGTGCCGAGCCGGCCGACGACGTGCCGGGCGAGGGCGCCGAGGGCCGTCTGGACGTCCGCCACGACGATCGCGGGAACCCCGACGGGCCGGGAGGCGAGCACGGCGACCGCGCCCGCCTCGACGACCTGCGCCGCGAAGTCGTGGCCGTCCACGCGCTCGCCGGCGAAGGCGACGAACAGGCTGCCCGGACCCGCCTCCCGCGAGTCCCGGACGACCGGTCCGGTGACCCGGACGGACGGGTCCGGTATGTCGTGCGTCTGCCCGCCGACGACTTCTGCGATCTCGGCGAGGGAGAGGGCGATCACAAGTTCATCCCTGGGTTTTCTTGATGGCTTCCCGAAGCACCTGGCGGTCGTCGAAGGGACGCACCACCCCGGCGATGTCCTGCCCCTGCTCATGGCCCTTGCCGGCGACCAGCACCGTGTCGCCGGGCCGCGCCCGTGCGACGGCGGCGGCGATCGCGGCGGCCCGGTCCTCGAAGACCTGCACCTCGCCGCGCTCGTGGGCGGGCACGGAGGCGGCGCCGTGGAGCATGGTGGCGAGGATCGCGAGGGGGTCCTCGGAGCGGGGGTTGTCGGAGGTCAGTACGGCGGTGTCGGCGAGCCGCGCGGCGGCGGCGCCCATGGGCATCCGCTTGGTCACGTCGCGGTCGCCGCCGCAGCCCAGCACGACGTGCACCCGGCCCTCGGTGACCTTGCGCAGGGCGCGCAGCACCGATTCCACGGCGTCGGTCTTGTGGGCGTAGTCCACCACCGCGAGGTACGGCTGTCCGGCGTCCACCCGCTCCAGCCGGCCCGGCACGCCCGGTACGGCGGCGACGCCGTCGGCGGCGGCCTGCGGATCCAGTCCGGCGGCGGCGAGGGCGACGATCGCGGCGAGGGTGTTGGCCACGTTGAAGGGCCCCGGCAGCGGCGACCTGGCGCCGATCCGCTCGCCCTCGGGGCCGGTCACGGTGAACGTCGAGTCCATCGGGCCGACCTCGACGTCCTCGGCGCGCCAGTCGGCGTCGGGGTGGCCCTCGGCGGAGTAGGTGACGACCGGGACGCCGGCCTCCTTGGCGAGCCGGCGGCCGTACTCGTCGTCCACGTTGACCACGCCGAGCCGGCTGCGCTCCGGCGTGAACAGCTGCGCCTTGGCCCGGAAGTAGTCCTCCATGTCGGAGTGGAACTCCATGTGTTCCGGGCTGAGGTTGGTGAAGACGGCGATGTCGAAGACGCAGCCGTCGACCCGGCCGAGGACCAGGGCGTGGCTGGAGACCTCCATGGCGACCGCGTCGGTGCCGCGCTCGCGCATGACGGCGAACAGGGCCTGGAGGTCGGTGGCCTCGGGCGTGGTGCGTTCGGACTTGATGCGCTCGTCGCCGATGCGCATCTCGACGGTGCCGATCAGTCCCGTGTTGTGGACGGTCCTCAGGCCGCCCTCGACGAGGTAGGCGGTGGTGGTCTTGCCGGAGGTGCCGGTGATGCCGAGCTGGAGCAGCTCGCGGCCCGGACGGCCGTAGATGGTGGCCGCCAGCTCGCCCATCCTCGCGCGCGGGTCGTCGACCACCAGCGCCGGCAGTCCGGCCGCGGCGACGCGCTCGGCGCCGGACGGGTCGGTCAGCACGGCGACCGCGCCCAGGCCGGCGGCCTGGGTGACGAAGTCGGCGCCGTGGGCGCGGGCGCCCGGGAGGGCGGCGTACAGGTCGCCGGGGCGGACGGCGCGCGAGTCATGGGTGATGCCCGTGACGTCGGCGGCCTGTTCCGGCGTGGGGACACCCAGCTGACCGGCGAGTTCCGCGAGGGGTGTGGCGGAGACCTGAACCGGACGGGGCGGTCCCGGATATGTCACGGGGTGGCCCTTCTGGGCGGTTTGGGACTGATCAGCGTGTGGCACGGCGGTGAGCGTACCGGGCGTACCGGCTCGGGGGCTAAGTGAGGGGCGGGGGCCGCCCTGGTTCCCGGGGTCGGGGGTGATCGTCGTCACGGGGTGGTTCCTGGTGGCTCGGTGCTCGGTACGGTTCAGGGTTTGAAGGTGACCGGGAGGTCGGCGGGGTCGGCGCCGGTCGGCGGCACCTGAAGGGTCTTCAGGGCGAACTCCATGACCTGCTTGTACACGGGTCCGCAGATCTGGCCGCCGAAGTAGCTGCCCTCGGTGGCGTTCTGGATGGCGCAGTAGACGGTGATCCTGGGCTTGTCGGCGGGGGCGAAACCGGCGAAGGACGAGGTGTAGCCGTGGTACCTGCCGGTGGCCGGATCCACGCGGTTCGCCGTACCCGTCTTTCCCGCGACCCGGTAGCCCGGGATGCGCGCCTTGGTGCCGGTGCCCTCCTCGTCGTCGACGACCGACTCCAGCATCCGGGCGAGCGTCTTCGCCGTCTTCTCGCTGACGACCCTGGTCTTCTCGGGCTCCGGGGCGGGGGTGAAGCGCCCGTCGGGGCCCGTGGAGCCGCGTACGAGGGTGGGTTCGACGCGGACGCCGCCGTTGGCGATGGTCGAGTAGACGGACGCGGCCTGCATGGCGTTCACGGAGACGCCCTGGCCGAAAGGAATCGTGTACTGCTGCGAGGTGGACCACTCGTCCGGCGGGGCGAGGATGCCCTTGGTCTCGCCGGGGAAGCCGATCCCGGTGTGGCTGCCGAGGCCGAACTTGCGCAGGTACTCGTAGAGGACCTTGTTGGCCTGCGCCTGGGTCCTGCCGAGCTGGCCGGTGGCGAGGATGGTGCCGATGTTGCTGGACTTGGCGAGTACGCCGTTGAGCGTCAGGTACCAGGTCGGGTGGTCGATGTCGTCCTTGAAGAGCCGGTCGCCGCGGTGCAGCCGGTTGGGCACGACGACGTGGGTGGTGGGGGTGGCGGCGTTCTCCTCGAGGACCGCCGCCATGGAGAGCACCTTGGCGGTGGAGCCGGGTTCGAAGGCGTCCTGGACGGCCGCGTTGCCGAGCGCGTCCGGGTCGGCCTCGGAGAGGTCGCCCGGGTCGAAGCCGGGCGCGTTGGCCATCGCGAGGACCTCGCCGGTGCGGGTGTCCTGGACGATGACGTAACCGCGGTCGGCCGCGGACTCCTTCACCTGCTCGCTGATGGCGTTCTGCGCGGCCCACTGGATGTCGCGGTCGATGGTGAGCTCGACGTCGTCGCCGGGCACGGCCGGGGTCTCGGTGGAGCCCGCGGTCGGGACGAGACGGCCGCCGGACTGGGCGTAGCGGATCTTGCCGTCCTCGCCGGCCAGCCGCTCGTTCAGCCGGAGCTCGATGCCGCCGCCGCCCTTGCCCTCGGCGTTGACCCAGCCGAGTATCCCGGCGGCGAGCTCGCCGTTGGGGTACACCCGCTTGCTGGTGGGCACCGAGAAGACGCCGGCCAGGACGTTGGCGGTGGACTCGTCGGTCTCGGTCTTCTTGGCGAGCGCGGCCTTCAGGTCCTTGATCTGCTTCCAGGTCTGCGGGGTCTGGCGGCCGGCCAGTTTGACGTAGCGCAGGGCCTTGTTCTCCGGGCGCAGCTTCTCGACCAGCTCGTCCTGGTCCTGGCCGAGGATCGGCGCGAGGAGGGCGGCGGCCTGCTCGGGGCCGTCGGCGATCTCCAGTTCGTCCGGGGCGAACATCGTGGGGTCGGCCGTGATGTCGTACGCGTCCTCGGTGGTCGCCAGGGCCACGCCGTGACGGTCGGTGATCCCGCCGCGCTCGGCCTCCAGCACCTGGCCGACGTAGCGGTTGCGGTCGGCCTTGGCGGCGTAGGTGCTCGCGTCGACGGCCTGCACCTGGAACAGGCGTACGACGAAGGCGAGCAGGACCAGGGTCAGGACGACGCCGATCAGGCGCAGCCGGGGGCGGGGGCTGCCCAGCCGGATGACCTTCGGGGGCGCGGGGCGGGGCCCCGCGGGCCTGCGGGCCGGGCGGGCGCCGGGCCCTGGACGCTGTCCGGCGGCCGGGCGGACGGGCCTGGCGGGGCCGGGCACCCGGCGGCGGGGCGGTTCCCTGTCGGACACTTCCGTCACCTGCCGGGGGTCGATGAGGAGGAGGGCGTGGAGGCGGTGGGCGGCGGGACCGTCGCGGTGGCCGTCGCCTCGGGCGCGAGGACCAGGGGCGCGCGGGCGGCGGAGGCGGCACCGGGTACGCCCTTGACCTTGCCGTCGGGCCCGAGGAAGGCGGGGTCGCCGCCGGGCACCATGCCGAGTTCGCGGGCGCGGCGCTGGAGGGCGTCGGGGGCGGAGTAGGCGTCGATGTCCCGCTGCAGGGCCTGTTCCTCGTCGGTGAGGTTCTTGGTCTCCCGCTGGAGGTCGTCGAGCTGGAACGCGCCCTCGCTGAGGGCGGAGTTCAGCACCAGGAGGCCGATCAGACCGCCGCCGAGGAGGGTGACGACGAGGAGGACGAAGGGGGTGCGCGCCGCCTGGGCGCGCCCGGTGGGCAGGAGATGCGTGAGCCGGGCCGCCCGCCCCTTCAGCTCGGGCCGCCCCTTCAGTTCGGGTTTCCTACTCACTCACGCTCCCCTGAGTTCGCTTTTCCCACCCGTCCGCCCGGCCGCCCGTCACCCGCCTCGTGCGCCGTCCGTGCCTCACCGTCCGTACCTCAATCGACGTCCTCCCGGATCCGCTCGGCGCCGCGCAGCCGCGCGGGGGCCGCGCGCCGGTTCTCGGCGATCTCCTCCTCGGTGGGAAGTTCGGCACCGCGCGTGAGCAGCTTGAGCCGGGGCTGGTACTGCTCGGGGACGACCGGGAGGCCGGGCGGGGCGGTGGTGGCGGCGCCGGCCGCGAACACCTGCTTGACGAGCCGGTCCTCCAGGGAGTGGTACGACAGCACGGCGATCCGTCCGCCGACGTCGAGGGCCTTCACGGCCGCGGGGACCGCCCGCTCCAGCACCGACAGCTCGCCGTTGACCTCGATCCGCAGGGCCTGGAAGGTGCGCTTGGCCGGGTTGCCGCCGGTGCGCTTGGCGGCCTGCGGCAGCGCGTCGCGGATCAGCTCGACCAGGCGGGCGCTGTTGGTGAACGGCTCCTTCTCGCGTTCGCGCACGATCGCGGAGACGATGCGCTTGGCCTGCTTCTCCTCGCCGTAGGCGCGCAGGATGCGGACGAGTTCGCCGGCCGGGTAGGTGTTGAGGACCTCGGCGGCGCTGACGCCGGTCGTCTGGTCCATGCGCATGTCGAGGGGGGCGTCCTGGGCGTAGGCGAAGCCGCGGCCGGCCTCGTCGAGCTGCATGGAGGACACCCCGAGGTCGAACAGGACGCCCCGCACGCGCGGGAGCCCGAGCCGGTCGAGGACGTCGGGGAGCTCGTCGTAGACGGCGTGCACCAGGGTGGCCCGCTCGCCGTAGGGCGCGAGCCGCTCACCGGACAGGCGCAGGGCCTCCTTGTCGCGGTCCAGGGCGACGAGCCGCGCCTCGGGGAACCGCCGGAGCAGGGCCTCGCTGTGGCCGCCGAGCCCGAGGGTGCAGTCGACCACCACCGCTCCCGGCCGCTCCAGGGCGGGCGCCAACAGGTCCAGGCACCGCTGGAGCATCACCGGGACGTGCCGACCCTGTCCCGCCTGTCGCCCGCCACCACCCTCGTGCGGAAGCGCTTCGCGCCCTTTCACTGTGGCCCTCTCAAGTCCGGCACGGCGCTCACGCACCGCCGGGTTCCCGCCCTCCCCGGTGAGGGGCGGCCGGCGCCGTCAGGCGCAGGCCGGGCGGCGGCGGGAGGAGGCCGAGCCGTACGTGCGCGCCGCGCACGCGGGGAGATCCCCCGGTCGTCGCCGGGAGATCCGGGAAAGTCAGTGCAGCGGGCGCTCTCGCCTCCCGCTTCGCGCCACTTTAGTCCACGGTCCCGCCCGGTCAATCAACCGGCCTGCGCGTCGCGGCCCGCGCGGCGGGTCAAGGGGCGGATCGGACACATCACCCGCGGGAGGGAGCACACACCACCCCTGTGGGTTACCTCACACCAAGGCTCGCTGACGTTCTTTGTCGCCTCTCACAACGGGCCCGATGCCCAGGTGACCAGTAACGTCATGGGTATGACGACTTCCGCATCGGTTCCCACCGGCCCTCAGAACGCCACCGCCGGCCACGGCACGGTCACCGACCGTCTGGTCGACGCCAACCAGCAGTACGCGGCCGCCTTCACCGACCCCGGCATGGACGCCCGCCCGGTCCTGAACGTCGCCGTGGTGGCCTGCATGGACGCCCGCCTCGACCTGCACGCCGCGCTGGGCCTGTCGCTCGGCGACTGCCACACCATCCGCAACGCGGGCGGTGTCGTCACCGACGACGTGATCCGCTCGCTGACCATCAGCCAGCGCGCCCTGGGCACCCGCAGCGTGGTCCTCATCCACCACACCGGCTGCGGCCTGGAGTCCATCACCGAGGAGTTCCGGCACGACCTGGAGATGGAGGTGGGCCAGCGTCCCGGCTGGGCCGTGGAAGCCTTCCGGGACGTGGACCAGGACGTACGGCAGTCGATGCAGCGCGTGCGGACCTCGCCGTTCCTGCTGCACACCGACGACGTGCGCGGCTTCGTCTTCGACGTGAAGTCGGGCCGGCTGCGCGAGATCGACCCCGCCTGACCCGGCCGCCCGCCCCGGAGAGAACCCGGACTCCGGGCTCCGTGCGACGTCGTAAGACCTGACATATCGCTGTCAGTTGTCCACAGGCGAGTGACACGAATCGGTAACGGCGGCAACAATGCGGGAGTGGTGCCACGCGGAACTTTTCCCGCGTGGTGTCCGTGATTCGGGGTGGGCCGGTCCGCACAGCAAGGCGTCGGCCCGGGACATTTGGGGTCCCCCGCTCCTTGGGGAGCGCGGGGAAGGGCCGAGGAGGGCCGGGTGACGACCTATGACGATCGAGCGAGCCTCACTGATCTGACCGCCGTGGTGGAGCGCGTGCGGAGTTCGGTGGAAGGCGTGATCGAGGGAAAGCCCGAGGTCGTACGGCTCTCGCTGACCGTGCTGCTCGCCGAGGGACATCTGCTCATCGAGGATGTCCCGGGAGTCGGCAAGACGATGCTGGCCAAGGCACTCGCGCGGTCCATCGACTGCTCGGTGCGGCGGATCCAGTTCACGCCGGACCTGCTGCCCTCGGACATCACCGGCGTGCCCATCTGGGACCAGCAGCGCCGCGACTTCGAGTTCAAGCCGGGCGCCATCTTCGCGCAGGTGGTGATCGGCGACGAGATCAACCGCGCGTCGCCGAAGACGCAGTCCGCGCTGCTGGAGTCGATGGAGGAGCGCCAGGTCACCATCGACGGCAAGACCTACGAACTGCCCAGCCCGTTCATGGTCGTGGCGACGCAGAACCCGGTCGAGATGGAGGGCACCTACCCGCTGCCGGAGGCCCAGCGCGACCGTTTCATGGCCCGCGTCTCGGTCGGCTACCCGAGCGCGGACGCCGAGCTGCGGATGCTGGACGTGCACGGCGGCGTCTCCCCGCTGGAGGACCTCCAGCCGGTGGCGCACGCTCACGAGATCCTGAAGCTGATCGAGGCGGTGCGCGACGTGTATGTGGCCGAACCGATCCGCCGGTACGTGGTGGACCTGGTCGCCGCCACCCGTACGCACCCCGATCTCAGACTCGGCGCCTCACCGCGCGCGACCCTGCATCTGCTGCGCGCGGCGAAGGCGTCGGCGGCCCTCGGCGGCCGGGACTACGCGCTGCCGGACGATGTGCAGGCGCTCGCCGTGGCCGTCCTCGCCCACCGGCTGCTGCCCACCGCCCAGGCCCAGCTCAACCGCCGCACCTCCGAACAGGTGGTGCAGGAGATCCTCCAGCGCACCCCGGTGCCCGCGGACGCCTCGCGGCAGAGCGGCCTCGGCCGCGGCGGGCCGGGCCACGGCCAGCAGCCGCCCCGGAAGCTGTGATGACGACCGCGGGCCCCACCGCGGGTACGGTCCAGGCGGAGGGCGACCGGGGTGACCGGAGCGGCGTCAGGACGGCCCTGGCGGGTCTCACCACCCGCGGGCGCTCCTTCCTGGCCGCCGGTGTGGCCGCCGCGATCTGCGCGTACGTGCTCGGGCAGAGCGATCTGCTGCGGGTCGGGCTGCTGCTGGCGGTGCTGCCGCTGGTGTGCGCGGCCGTGCTCTACCGCACCCGCTACCGGGTCGCCGGCAGCCGCCGGCTCTCCCCCGGCCGGGTGCCCGCCGGCTCCGAGGCGCGGGTGCACCTGCGGATGGAGAACGTCTCCCGGCTGCCCACGGGCCTGCTGATGCTCCAGGACCGGGTGCCGTACGTGCTCGGCCCGCGCCCGCGGTTCGTGCTGGACCGGGTGGAGGCGGGCGGGCGCCGCGAGGTGTCCTACCGGGTCCGCTCCGATCTGCGCGGCCGCTATCCGCTGGGTCCGCTGCAGCTGCGGCTGTCCGACCCGTTCGGGATGTGCGAGCTGACCCGGTCCTTCTCCACGTACGACACGCTGACGGTGATCCCGCGCGTGGAGCCGCTGCCGCCGGTGCGGCTGAGCGGCGAGGCGAAGGGGTACGGCGACGGACGGCAGCGCGCGCTGGCGCTGGCCGGCGAGGACGACGTGATCCCGCGCGGCTACCGCTACGGCGACGACCTGCGCCGGGTGCACTGGCGCTCCACCGCCCGCCACGGCGAGCTGATGGTGCGCCGCGAGGAACAGCCGCAGCGCGCCCGGTGCACGGTGCTCCTCGACACCCGGGCCGTCGCCTACGCGGGCGCCGGACCGGACTCGGCGTTCGAGTGGGCGGTGTCCGGCGCGGCCTCCGTGCTGGTGCACATGCTGGAGCGGGGTTTCTCGGTGCGGCTGCTGACCGACACCGGCGCCTCGGTGCCCGGCGAGGGCTCCGACGGGTTCGCGGGGGCGAACCAGGAGTCGGCGGACGCGGCCGGGCTGATGATGGACACCCTCGCCGTGGTGGACCACTCCGACGAGGAGGGCCTGTCCCGCGCCTACGACGTGCTGCGCGGCGGGAACGAGGGGCTGCTGATCGCCTTCCTCGGCGACCTGGACGAGGAGCAGGCCGCGGTGCTCGCCCGGATGCGGCAGCGCGGCGGAGGCGCACTCGCCTTCCTGCTGGACAGTGGGACCTGGCTGCGGGAACCGGCCGATGTGCCCGGCGCGTCGGACCGGCGCGGGGAGCGGCTGCGGATGCTGCGCGAGGCGGGCTGGACGGCGCTGGGCGTGCCGCCGGGCGCCTCGCTGGACGAACTGTGGCGGCAGGCGGACCGGGAGCGTTCGGGCCGGGCCGCGGCGAGCGGTGGGGAGGGACCGTGATCAGCGGACGGGCGAGGCTGACGCTGTGCGCGTGGGCGGCCACACTGATGGCGGCGTGCGCCCTGCTGCCGCTGGTCGACCCGGCGACCTGGATCCTCCAGGCGGCGTTCCTGCTGGCGGTGCAGTCGGGCGTGGGCGCGGCGGCCCGGCGGGTGCCGCTGGCGCGTCCGCTGACGGTGGCGGCGCAGTTCCTGGTGACGCTGGTGCTGCTGACCCTGATGTTCGCGCGTGAGCACGCCTTCGCCGGGCTGATACCCGGCCCCGACGCCATCCGCTTCTTCGCCGGACTGCTGGAGCAGGGCGGCGACGACGTCAGCCGGTACGCGATCCCGGCGCCGCTGTCCGACGGCATCCGGCTGATGCTGGTCGGCGGCGTGCTGGTGATCGGGCTGCTGGTGGACACCCTCGCGGTGACCTTCCGCGGCGCGGCCCCGGCCGGGCTGCCGCTGCTCGCCCTGTACTCGGTGGCCGCGGGGCTGGCCGACAACGGCGTCGACTGGCTGTGGTTCCTGCTGGCGGCGGCCGGCTATCTGATGCTGCTGCTCGCGGAGGGCCGGGACCGGCTCTCCCAGTGGGGGCGCGTGTTCGGCGGGGCGCCCGGCCCGGGCGGGGACTCGCCCGGCGCCGTCGCACCGGTGCGCACCGGGCGGCGGATCGGCGCGGTCGCGCTGGGCATCGCCCTGGTGGTGCCGCTCGCCCTGCCCGCGATGAACGGCGGTCTGCTGGGCCCCGCCGGTACGGGGGTCGGTTCGGGCTCCGGCGGGGGCGGGACCATCTCCGCGGTGAACCCGCTGGTGTCGCTGCGCGACTCGCTGAACCAGGACGAGGACCGCCAGGTCATGTCGGTGCGCTCCGAGATGACGGACGTGTCGGACCTGTATCTGCGGATCGTGTCCCTGGACGACTTCGACGGCACCACGTGGAAGCCGTCGAAGCGTTCCATCACCACCGTCCCCGACGGCACGTTCCCGACCCCGCCGGGCCTCGGCCCCGAGATCGCGCGCACGGAGATCGGCACGACGATCTCGACCGCCGACTCGTACGGCCAGGACTGGCTGCCGATGCCGTACCCGCCGAGCGGGGTGAGCATCCGGGGCAACTGGCGCTACGAACCCGTCGGCATGACCTTGGTCGGCGACCACGGGCAGAACACGCGCGGTCTGACGTACGAGGTGCGCAGCCTCCACGTGCGGCCCACGGCGGAGCAGCTGGCCGGCGCGCCGCAGCCGCCGCCCGCGCTGAAGCGCGAGTACACCGAGCTGCCGGACTCGCTGCCGGCCGTGGTGTCCCGCACCGCCCGCGAGGTCACCGAGGGCGCGACCAACGCCTACGACCAGGCGGTCAAGCTCCAGGAGTACTTCACGCTGTACGGCGGCTTCGAGTACGACACCGAGGTCGACGTCGGCAGCGGCTCGCAGGCGATCGCCCGCTTCCTGCGGGACAAGCAGGGCTTCTGCGTGCACTTCTCCTTCGCGATGGCGTCGATGGCCCGTTCGCTGGGCATACCGGCGCGGGTCGCGGTGGGCTTCGCGCCCGGCACCCGGCAGCCGGACGACACGATCGCGGTCACGCTGCGGGACGCGCACGCCTGGCCCGAGCTGTACTTCGAGGGTGTGGGCTGGACCCGGTTCGAGCCGACCCCGACCCGTGGTTCGACGCCGTCGTACACCGTGCAGGACACCGCGGAGAACACGGTGCCCGATCCCGCCAGGCCCTCGCGGACCGCGTCCGCGGAGCCGTCGGCGGAGCCCTCGGAGAGCGAGAGCTGCACGGCGGAGCGGCGGAAGCTGGGGGCGTGCGAGAGCGAGTCACCGCAGGCGGCCCTGCCCGCGGGCGGTGACGGGCCGAAGTGGTACGCGCTGCTGGGGTGGGCGCTGGCCGGTCTCGTGGTGCTGGTGCTGCCGCTGTCGCCGATGCTGTGGCGGGTGAGGACCCGGGCGGTGCGGCTGGGCGGGCACGGCCGGTCGGAGGCGGAGGCGGTGCCGTACGTCCTGGCCGTCTGGGACGAGCTGACCGACACGGCGTGGGACTACGGCATCGCGCCGGACGAGTCGCTGACCCCGCGCGGGACGGCGGACCGGATCGTGCGGCTGGGCCGGCTCGGTCCGGGTGCGGCGGCGTCGGTGCACCGGGTGGCCGATGCGGTGGAGCAGGTCCTGTACGCGCCTCGGCCGCGGCCGGTGGTGGGGCTGGCGGACGAGGTGCGGGGGGCTGCCGCGGGGCTGCGGGCCTCGGCCGGCGGCCGGCGGGTGCGGGTGCGGGCGGTGTTCGCTCCGCGGTCGAGTGTGCGGGTGGTGTGGGCGGTGTCGGCGTGGGGGGCCGGGGTGCGTGCGCGTCTGCTGGCGCTGCGGCCGACCTGGCGCCGGCCGTCGCGACAGCAGGGCTGAGCCCCACCGGCCTCGCGGGGTGGGGCCGGCCCGTGCGGGGTTGTGCGGTGCGGGGTTGTGCGGTGCCCGGTGTGCGGGCTGGGCGGGGGTGGGCCGCGCTGCCCGGCGCTTGCGGGGTGCCGTCGCGCCCACCCGTGCCGCCCTGCGGCACGACTGCCCGCGGGAACGAGCGGGAAGGCACCACTGCCCGCCGGAACGAGCGGGAAGGCACCACTGCCCGCCGGAACGGGCAGGGAGGCACCACTGCCCGCCGGAACGGGCAGGGAGGCACCACTGCCTGCGGGAACGAGCGGGAAGGCACCCACTGCCCGCCGGAACGGGCAGGGAGGCACCACTGCCCGCGGGAACGGTGAAGGGGGCGACCACCTTGTTGGTGGTCGCCCCCTTCGGCGAGTTTTCAGTGGGCTAGTGGCCGCCCTGTTCGTCGCGGCGGCGCTGCCAGCGTTCCTCGATGCGGTCCATCACCGAGCGGCGCTGTCTGGCCTGGCGGCCCGCCTGTGGCGTGCCCGCCGCGCCGACGGCCTGCTCTCCCGGCTTGGGTGCCTTGCGCCAGCCGGTCACCGCGAGAACCGCGCAGCCCAGCATCACGAGGAACCCCACCACACTGAGCCAGACCTGCTGGGCGACCATACCGGCCATGAGGAGCGCAATACCCACGAGGAAGCCCGCGACCGCCTGGTAGACCCGTCGCCGGGTGTACGTACGCAGCCCGCTTCCCTCGAGCGCCGTCGCGAACTTGGGATCTTCGGCGTACAGCGCTCGCTCCATTTGCTCGAGCATGCGCTGCTCGTGCTCCGAGAGCGGCACGGAGTCCTCCTCATCGTGCAGTCGCCGGGGCGACCCGGGGGGTCCCTTCAGGATAGGCAGGGAATCGCCCCCGTGAAACCCGCCCCTCTGCGCCAATTGGCCAACCGGTACCAGCCATCACGTCCCGGCCCACTGAGGCTTCTCATTCCCCGGCGGCCGACCCGTCATGCCCGGCGGTCTCCCTCGATCATACGGCGCCGAGCCGCCATTCGGGGGGCCTGTGGCGCACTCCATGCGCGGCGGGGCCACCGGACGCGCCGCTGATCAGCGGCGCGTCCCGGCAGCCGCTCAGGCCTCCGGGGTCCCCCGCGTCTCACCGAGCACATGAAGTTGCGTGGCCACGGAGTGGAAGGCGGCGAGCTCGGCCGCCGCGGCCTCCAGCTTCAGCAGCGCGTCCAGGGCTCCGGGCTCGGTGTCGACGAGCACGCCGGGGACGAGGTCGGCGAAGACCCGCACGCCGTGCACGGCGCCGACCGTCAGGCCCGCGCCCTCCACGAGCGCGGTGAGCCGGTCGGCGGTGAAGCGGCGCGGCACGGGGTCGCCGGTGCCCCATCGGCCGTCCGGGTCGTCGAGCGCCTGCTTGGCCTCCGTGAAGTGACCGGCGAGGGCGCGGGCGAGCACGGCGCCCCCGAGGCCCGCGGCGAGCAGGCTGAGGACGCCGTCGGGGCGCAGGGCCGCCACCGCGTTGCGGACGCCTTCGGCGGGGTCGTCGACGTACTCCAGGACGCCGTGGCACAGCACGACGTCGTAGCCGCCGCGCTCGGCCACGTCGAAGAGGCCCCGGACGTCGCCCTGGACGCCCCGCACCCGGTCGGCGACGCCGGCCTCGGCGGCACGGCGCTCCAGGGCGAACAGCGCGTTGGGGCTGGGGTCGACGACGGTCACCTGGTGGCCGAGCCGGGCGAGGGGCACCGCGAAGTTGCCGCTGCCGCCGCCGGTGTCGAGGACGTCCAGCGCCTGCCGTCCGGTCGCCTTGACCCGGCGTTCCAGGGCGTTCTGGAGGACCTCCCAGACCACGGCGGTACGGAGGGCGGCGCGGGGCCGCATCGGGTCCGACACGGTAGTTGACTCCTCGGCGGGGCGATCGGGTTCAGGCGGTGTCCACCCTATGGCCTGCGCCGTGGTTTCCGGCCACCTGGCTGGGGGCTAGGGGGCCGCGCGAGGTGTTTCGCCCCCTCCGCCCCTTCCCGTCCCGTCCCCGGGGGCTTCGCCCCCGGACTCCCTTCGCGCAGTTCCCCGCGCCCCGGGGAGGGGCAGGACCGGTTGGAGGACCAGCATCTGTTCGACCAGGCGGAGGAACATCGCGACGTCGCGTATCAGGTCGTCGGCGTCGCGGACGGTGGCCGCGCCCTGGATGCCGGCCTCGGCGCGGGCGCGGCGCCGGGCCCCGGAGGCGAACAGCGCGCTCCACTCGGTGAGCTCGGGCGCGATCTCGGGGAGCACTTCCCAGGCGCTCCGTATTCGGGCCCGGGCCCGGGGCGAGGCCTCGGGCCGGCCGCGGGCGGCGAGCACGGCGGCGGCGGTGCGCAGGGCGGCGAGGTGGGCCGTCGCATAGCGCTCGTTGGGTGTCTCGAGGACGGCGGCCTCGTCGAGTCCGGCACGGGCCTGGGCGAGCAGGTCGAGGGCGGCGGGCGGGGCCGTGGCGCGGCGCAGCACGGGGTGGATGTCGCTCGCCGGGCCGTTCAGTGAGGGGGCAGGGCCGGTTGCGCGGCGCCGACGGGCGGCGGCTGCGGACGGGTTGGCCATGACGAACCTCCTGTCGTCTATGTGACGGCTCCCCTACTAAGAGGTGCCGTATGTACACATCGTGAGGTATGCCACTGACAATCCGTTCTGACCTGGGCTTTTGCTTCGATCGACTGTTCGCGTCAATTTTTGTACTGACCAGTCAGCTGAAAAAACGGGGGGACTTGATGGATGGTCCGTCCGGACTCGCCGTCACGGCCCGCGGCTTCGGCCTGAAGGGGCCCCGGGGTGGGCGTCCCGCGGGGTCTCGGCCGACGCGGAGCCCGGCTCGATGATCGCGCTGGAGGGGCCGTCCGGGTCGGGCCGCGCCTGCCTGCTGCTCGCCCTCACCGGCCGGGTGCGGCCCACGGAGGGCCTCGCCTCCCTGGGCGGGCTGGAACCGCCCAGGCGCATGTCCCCGTACGCCGCCGCAGCGCCCTCGCGCACGTCGCCGGTAGCGGTTGGCCTGCCGCCCGGACATGATCCTGCCGTCCGAGATGGTGGCGATGCCGAGGTAGACGCCGGGGAAGCCTTTCCTCCCGGGGCTGAGGGACTCTGTCGGGAAAGGGACAGGGTAGGCACCGTTGATTCGGAGCCGCCCGCCCTGAACTGCGGGTTCGGGGCCGAAGAGGTATCCGCTCGAGGCGGTTCCTCCTTTTTCCGACGGAGTCCTGAAGCCCCGGGCTTCCCGGCCGGGTATCAGGTGAACGGACGGACCGGCGTTCCTGTGACAATCAGGGCCATGGAACGCAGCAGCACCAAGCCGGGCGGCAGTGCCCGCCGCGAGGCCACCCGGCAGAAGCTCTACGAGGCGGCCGTCACCCTCATCGCCGAACAAGGTTTCTCCGCCACCACCGTGGACGAGATCGCCGAGCGGGCGGGGGTCGCGAAGGGCACGGTCTACTACAACTTCGCGAGCAAGTCGGTCCTCTTCGAGGAGCTGCTGCGGCACGGGGTCGGTCTGCTGACCGCCTCCCTGCGGGAGGCGGCCGAGCGGACGGCCGCGGAGGGCGGCGGCAAGGTCGACGCCCTGGACGCGATGATCCGCGCGGGGCTCGTCTTCATCGACCACTACCCGGCCTTCACCCAGCTGTACGTGGCCGAGCTGTGGCGCACCAACCGGGCCTGGCAGTCCACGCTGACGGTGGTGCGGCAGCAGGCCGTGGCGGTGGTCGAGGGCGTGCTGCGCGAGGGGGTGGGGAACGGCGAGTTCAGCGACGAGATCGACGTCCCGCTGACGGCGGCGGCGCTGGTCGGCATGGTGCTGGTGGCCGCGCTGGACTGGAAGTCCTTCCAGCCGGAGCGTTCCCTGGACGACGTGCACTCCGCCCTGTCCCGGCTGCTGCAGGGACGGGTCAGCGGCCGCCGCTGAACCCCGGACGGACGAAGGCGCCGGTCCGACGGTGGCCGCGTCCCCCGCGGGCCACCGGCGGACCGGCGCCTTCCTCACTCCCCCGTGCGTTCCCCCAGAACCCCGTTGCGGTCGTCCCCCGGGTTCCCCCGTGCCTCGCTCCCGCCGACGGTGCCGGCGGAAGGAGCGGATCGTGGGCCCGTACCGTTCCGGCGCCCCGTGTCGCCGGTTCCGGGGCCGGGCCCCTCTCCGTGGTCTCCACTCTCCCGTTCCCGGGGGCCGGCCCCCATCCGCGCGCGTACTCAACTCGGCGGCTAGGTACGGGTACTCAGGGCTGCGCACGCGCGCCCACGGCCCGGTGCCGCCGCCTGGAGCCCGGGGCGGGGGCGCGGGTACTCGGGGACGGGCTGTCGGTGGCGGCGGATAAAGTCCCTGGCATGGCACGGATTGCGGTGATCGGCGCCGGGATGGGCGCGATGGCGGCCGCCGCCCGGCTGGCCGTCGCGGGCCACCGGGTGACGGTGTACGAGCGGACGGAGACGTACGGCGGCGCGCTGCGCCGTCTGGAGCGGGACGGGTTCGCCTTCGACACCGGGCCAGGACTGCTCCCGCTGCCGGCGGTCTACCGGGACCTGTTCGTGAAGACCGGCAGGGAGCCGCTGGAGGCGTGCGTCGAGCTGGCCCAGGTCGACCCGTCGTCGCACCACGTGTTCGCGGACGGTACGCGCGTGTCGCTGCCGAACGCCTCCCGCGCGGGCGTCGTCTCCGCGCTGGAGGAGAGCCTCGGGGCGGACGCGGCCCGGCGCTGGGGGGACTTCCTGGTGCGGGCCCGGGAGACCTGGGACCGGTCGCGCAGACCGCTGCTGGAGGAGCCGCTGTGGCCCAACTGGCAGGTGCTGGCCGGGCGTGAGCCGTATCCGGCGGTCCCGCACAGGAAGTTCCTGCGCGCGCGCACGGCGGGCACGCTCGCGGAGGTCGGTGCGTGGGAGCTGCGCGATCCCCGGCTGACCGCGCTGCTGGAGAGCCACGCGCTGGCGTACGGCCTCGACCCCCGGCAGACCCCGGCGAGCGCGGCGGTGCTGCCGTACATGGAGCACGCCTTCGGCATGTGGTACGTGCGCGGCGGCATGCGGGAGCTGGCGCGGGCGGTGTACGAGCGGTGCCTGGCCCGCCGGGTCGAGTTCCGCTTCGGCGCGGAGGCCGCCGGGGTGCTGGAGAAGGACGGCCGGGCGGCGGGGCTGGAGCTCGCCGACGGCACCGTCGCGGAGGCGGACCTCGTGGTCGCCGGGGTGGCTCCCGGGATGCTGGACCGGCTGAGCCGGGGGACGCGGGTGCGTGCTGCCGGCGAGGTCCCGGCCCAACGGGGGACGGCGAGCAGGGTGACGGTGGCGCTGGCGCTGCGGGGCGGACGCCCGGAGGGGACCCCGCACCGTACGGTCGTGCACACGGACGACCGGGAGGCCGAACTGGAGTCACTGTCCGGTGCGCCCGGGGGCCTCCCCCCGCGACCCACGGTCACGGTGCTGCGGCCGGACGACCCGGCACTGGTCCCCGACGCCGGCCACGAGGCGGTCACGGTGACGTCGGTGGTGCCCGCCGGGACCGAGGAGTCCCGGGACACCTACGCCGAGCGTCTGATCGCCGTCGCCGGGCGTGCGGTACCCGGTCTGCGCGACCGGCTGCTGTGGCACGAGGTGCGCACCCCGGCCGACATCGCCGCGGAGACCGGCGCGGAGGGCGGCGCGGTGCCGGTACCGGCGCTGGCCGCGGCGGGCGGGCGGCTGCTGCACCCGGCCAACGGCACCGGGCTGGCGGGGCTGTTCACGGCCGGCGGCTGGTCCCACCCCGGCGGCGGGCTCCCGCACGCCGGGATGTCGGGGGCGCTGGTCGCCGGACTGGTCGTGGAGGGGCCGGAGTTCCGCGGGTCGCAGTGAGCGCGCTCAGTAGCGGTACTGCTCGTCGTACCCGGTGCCGTTGCCGTGCGTCTGTCCGTCGCCCTGGTACGGGTGCTGCTGCTCGGGCGGGAGTTCACCGCCGTACGGGTCGTCGGCGCTGCGCTGCTGCGGGACCCACAGGCCGCCGGCCGGGGTCTCGCCGCCGTGGCCCTGCTGGGCGTACGGGTCCTGCCCGTAGCCCTGCTGGGGATACTGCTGCGGGTCGGCGTAGCCGGTGTCGTACGAGGTGTCCCCGTAGGCCGAGTTGCCGATGTACGGGTCGGAGTAGGCCGCGTACTGCTGCTGGCCCGTGGCGTCGTAGTCCTGCTGCTGACCGTAACCGGAGTAGTCGTAGGCGTAGTTGGGGTCGGCGCCCGGGGCCGCCGCCGCGTACTGGTCCTGGGCCGGGGCCGTGTACCCGGTGTCGCCGCCGTAGACGCCGTAGGAGCCGGTGTCGTCGGGCATGGGCTGCGGCTCGTAGACGGCGGTGGTCCCGTCGGCCGCCGACTGGTCGGGGCGGGCGGCGGGGGTGAACACGTCGTCGCGGTCGTAGTCGTCGTCCGCGTGGTGGCCGGCCCGGTCGCGGGGGGCGTCGCTCTCGGCGCCGTAGCCGGCGCCGGACGCCTCCAGGTCGGAGACCTCCAGGGTCGGCTCCTGGCGCCCGCGGCCGCCGCGGCGGCCCTTGGCTGCGGCCAGCACCGGCGCGTTGACCGCCCAGCCGGCCGCGAAGCCGCGGCGGAACGACAGGGTCACATAGGTCTGGCCGACCGCGAAGGCCGCGGCGCCCAGCCCGATGACGACCACGGACGGGATCAGCACGCCGAGCACGACGCCGAGGAAGCCGGCGAAGGCGAGCAGCCGCCAGCGCAGGCGCGCCTTGTACTGCAGCAGCACCTCACCGAGCAACCACAGCGCGACGACGCCGAACGCGATGTAGAGGACCGCCCAGCCCATGTACGCCCCTCTCCCAGTGGTCGCTACTCAGTGTGTCGTATATGAGTGCGACCGGTCTAGGCCCGCGGTGGGTGGTGCAGGCCCAGGTTCTCGTAGATTTCCAGGGTCGCCGTGGAGTTGTTGAGCGTGATGAAGTGCAGTCCGGGCACTCCCTCGGCCAGCAGCCGGGCGCAGAACTCCGTGGCGAACTCGATACCGATCGAGCGTACCGCCGCCGGATCGTCCTTCGCTGCGAGGATCCGCTCTTTGAGGGCCTCCGGGAACACGGCGTTACTGAGCTTTGGCAACCTCTCCAGCATCTTCACGCTGGTCACCGGCATGACCTCGGGAATCACCGGGGTCTCGCAGCCCGCCGCGTGGACTCGGTCACGCAGCCGCAGATAGGACTCGGGCTGGAAGAACATCTGGGTGATCGCGTAGTCGGCGCCGGCCCGGCACTTGTCGACGAAGCGGGCGACGTCGGTGTCCCAGTCGGCCGAGCGCGGGTGCATCTCCGGGAAGGCGGCGACGCCGACGCAGAAGTCGCCCGACTCCTTGATGAGCTGGACGAGTTCGGCGGCGTAGGTCAGCCCCTGCGGGTGCGGCACCCAGTCGCCCATCGGGTCGCCGGGCGGGTCGCCGCGCACGGCGAGCATGTTGCGGATCCCCGCGTCGGCGTACTGGCCGATGATGTTGCGCAGTTCGGCGATGGAGTGGTCGACCGCGGTGAGGTGGGCGACCGGGGTGAGGGTGGTGTCGGCGACGATCTGCTGGGTCTCCTTGACCGTGCCGGCGCGCGTGGAGCCGCCCGCGCCGTAGGTCACGGAGACGAAGTCCGGCGCGACCGCCTCGACCCTGCGCAGCGCGCTCCACAGGTTCCGCTCGCCCTTGGGGGTCTTCGGCGCCGAGAACTCGAACGAGTACGTCGTCTTGCCGGCGGCGAGCATGTCACGCACGGTGCGTGCGCGGTCAGTCCTGGTGGATGCGGTTCCGAGGGCCATACCGGCAGGTTAGCCAGGGGGCGGCGGTCCCCCAACCGGATGCGGGATATTTGTCTGAAATGCCGACTTGTTGTCCACCCCTTGGACAAACCTGAGACGCGCGGGGGTCATCCGGCGTCCGAGGGCGCCGCCTGCCGCAGCCGCTTCGTGAACTCGGCCGCCGCCGCGCCCGGGTCGTCCGCCTCGGTGACGGCCCGTACCACGACGACCCGGCGGGCACCGGCGTCCAGCACCTCGTCGAGGTTGCCGAGGTCGACGCCGCCGATGGCGAACCAGGGGCGCTCGGTGCCCAGGGCGGCGGTGTACCGGACGAGGTCCAGGCCGGGGGCGTGGCGGCCGGGCTTGGTGGGGGTGGGCCAGCAGGGGCCGGTGCAGAAGTAGTCCACGCCGGGCTGGACGGCCGCCGCGGCGGCCTCGGACCCGGCGTGCGTGGAGCGGCCGATCAGGACGTCGTCGCCGAGGATCGCGCGGGCGGCGGGGACGGGCAGGTCGCCCTGACCGAGGTGGAGGACATCGGCTCCGGCAGCGTGGGCGACGTCCGCGCGGTCGTTGACCGCGAGCAGCTTGCCGTGCCGGGCGCAGGCGTCGGCGAGGACCGCCAGGTGCTCCAGTTCCTCGCCGGCCTCCATGCCCTTGTCCCGCAGCTGCACGATGTCGACCCCGCCGGCCAGGACCGCGTCCAGGAACTCCGGAAGATCGCCCTGCCGCCTGCGGGCGTCGGTGCACAGATAGAGCCGGGCGTCGGCGAGCCGGGCGCGAGCGGTGGCGGTCACAGAAGGGTCCCCCAGGGTGTCGGCGGCGTACGGACCCGGCGGGCCCGGTATGTCACGGGCGCACATCCCCGGCCGTCACGGGCCGACGGAGCACACACCGCAACGGACCCTATGCCGCCACGCCGACGACCGCGAGACACCCCTCACCGACCACCGCACCGCCCCGGACACCACGAGCCGCCCACACCCGGCACTCGGGGCGGCCCCGCCCGGAATCCCGGTGGCCGCGGACTGGCGAACGCCTCCGCGCGGACGAGAGACTGCCCCCGCGTCACGCGGCCGGCCCACCGCCCGGTGCGGCCCCGCCCGGAATCCCGGTGGTCGCGGCCCGGCGGACACCTCCGTGCGGGCGCGAGGCCGTCCCCGCGTCACGCGGCCGGCCCACCGCCCGATGCGGCCCCGCCCGGAATCCCGGTGGTCGCGGCCCGGCGGACACTTCCGTGCGGGCGCGAGGCCGTCCCCGCGTCACGCGGCCGGCCCACCGCCCGCCCCGGGCTCCGTACCGGCACGGGTTCCCGCGGCCGGGGCTCGCCGCCCCGGCCGGTGGTGTTCGGATCGCGGACGGTCAGGGCCGGGTCAGACCGCGAGCGCCTGGGCCCGGCGCTTCACCTCCGTGCCACGGTTCTCGCCGAGTGCCTGGGCGGGCGTGCCCGGCAGGGAGGGGTCGGGGGTGAAGAGCCATTCCAGCATCTCTTCGTCCGTGAAGCCGTCGTCCCGCAGGAGCGTCAGGGTCCCGGTCAGGCCCTTGACGACCTTGTCCCCGTCGATGAAGGCGGCGGGCACGTGCAGCGCGCGGTTCTCACCTCGGCGTACGGCGATGAGCTGGCCCTCCTTGACCAGCTGCCGGACGCGCGTCACCTCGACACCGAACATTTCGGCGATGTCGGGCAGGGTGAGCCAGGCGGGGACGAGAGCATCGATCTTTGCGTCAATCTCGGTCACGGGACAAGCCTGCCATCTGCCACTGACAGTCGGAAGTCAGCCCCGCCCACCTGGGCGGACGCGCCGGGCCGGGAGCATCACACCGTCGCCGACTTCAGGGGCCGCGCCGGGTCCGCCAGCAGCTCCGCGTCCATCGCCGTGCCCGCCTCGATCAGCCGGCGCCCCTGCGTCAGGTCCCGGGGCCGTCCCACCGCGAGCAGCGCCACCAGGCGGGACTCCCGCAGCCAGCAGACGCTCCACGCCGCCTCGGCGGGGTCCCCGCGCCACACCGTCCGGTCGGCGTCCGCGTGATGTCCCGCGTACTGCACGAAGCGCCCGAACTGCTCGGACCAGAAGTACGGCACCGGGTCGTAGACCACCGGCTCCCGGCCGGTGGCCGCGCCGAGGATGTTCACGGCGACCGTGCGCGGCCCCTGGAGGGCGTTGTCCCAGTGGTGGACCAGCAGGCGCTCGCCGTAGCGCCCGGACGGGAAGGACGCGCAGTCGCCGACCGCGTACACGTCCGGCAGGGAGGTCGTCAGATGGTGGTCGGCGACGACCTCCCCGTGCGCCCCGAGCCCGATCCCGGAGCCCGCCAGCCAGCCGGTGGCGGGCCGGGCCCCGATGCCGACGACCACGGCGCCCGCGGGCAGCCGCGTGCCGTCGTCCAGGACCGCGGCGCCGGGTTCGACGCGCTCCACGCGCGCGTGCGTGCGCAGCGTGACGCCCGCCTCGGCGTACCAGGCGGCCATCGGGGCGGCCACCTCGGCGGGCAGCGCCTCGACGAGCGGCCGCTCCCCCGCCTCCACGACGGTGACCGCGCAGCCCGCCTCGCGGGCCGCCGTGGCGAACTCCGCGCCGATCCAGCCGGCGCCGACCACCACGATGTCGTGCTGCCGCGCGAGCACCGGCCGCAGCCGCGCGGCGTCGTCCAGGGTGCGCAGCAGATGCACGCCGGGCACGCCCTCCGCGCCCGGCAGCCGGACCGGTTCCGCACCGGTGGCGACCACCAGGACGTCGTACGGGACGGGCCCCTTCTCCGTGTCCAGTTCGTGGTCGGCGGGGCGCAGGCCGAGCACCTCGCAGCCGAGCCGCAGTTCGATGCCGGCGTCCTCGAAGTCGACGTCGAAGGCGGAGTCCTCGGCCTTGCCGAGCAGCACCGCCTTCGACAACGGCGGCCTGTCATACGGCTGGTGGGGTTCCGCGCCGATCAGGGTCACGGTGCCGGTGAAGCCCTGCTCCCGCAGGGCGAGGGCGGTCTGCACACCGGCCATGCCCGCGCCCGCCACCACCACCCGCCGCGGCTCGGACCGTCCCGGTCCCTGCGTCTGCTCGCTCACCCGATCACCTTAGACACCTGACGCGGCGTCGATCAGCCGAGCTGTTCCACCACGCTCGTCCCGCTGCCCGGCTGCGACTCCCACTGCCAGTCCTCCTCCAGTCGTACCCGTCCGTCGGGCAGTTCCACGACCGTCGACACGCAGTGCCCGGAGGAGGTCGTGCCGTCCCGCTTGAGCTGCACGTACCGGAAGTCCAGCCGGTCCCCCGCGCGGGTGCCCACCAGGTGTCCGCGTACGACGTCGCCGCCCGCGTACTCGGCCCAGATCTCGCCGCCCCGCTCGTGGTAGGTGAACCGGGTGCGGGTGCCGACCTGGCCGGGGGCCTGGTCGGCCACGGGGGCGAGGACGAGTCCGTCGAGCGAGCGGGCCACGGTAGAGGCTCCCTTACAAGTGCGTTGCTAGGGTGGCCAACGTACAAGCACTCGCGGGAGCCCGGACGCACCGGGCTGAGAGGGAGGCTGGCGGCCTCCGACCGTACGAACCTGATCCGGGTCATGCCGGCGAAGGGAGGGGCTGGACGCCCATGTCGCCCACGCGTACCTCAGACGTCCTCGTCGTCGGGGGCGGAATCATCGGTCTGGTCACGGCCTGGCGGGCCGCGCAGCGCGGTCTCGCCACGGCCGTGGTGGACCCCGAGCCGGGCGGCGGCGCCGCCCGGGTGGCCGCCGGGATGCTGGCCGCCGTCACGGAACTGCACTACGGCGAGGAGACCCTGCTCGGTCTGAACCTCGCCTCCGCGCGGCGCTATCCCGGCTTCGCGGCCGAACTGACCGAGCTGACCGGCCACGACCTCGGCTACCGCGCGTGCGGCACGCTCGCCGTGGCACTGGACGCCGACGACCGCGCCCACCTGCGGGAACTGCACGCCCTGCAGCAGCGGTCGGGGCTGGACTCGCAGTGGCTGTCCGGGCGGGACTGCCGGCGCCTGGAGCCGATGCTCGCGCCGGGGGTGCGCGGCGGCCTGCGGGTGGACGGCGACCACCAGATCGACCCCCGGCGGCTGGCGGCCGCGCTGGTCACCGCCTGTGAGCGCGCGGGCGTGACCGTCCACCGCGCGCGGGCCGAGCGGCTCGTCGTCGCGGGAGACCGTGCGACGGGCGTGGCCACGGCCGACGGCACCGAGCTGGGCGCCGGGCGGGTGGTGCTCGCCGCGGGCAGCCTCAGCGGACGGCTCGCGGGCGTCCCGGCGGACGTGCTGCCTCCCGTGCGCCCCGTGAAGGGGCAGGTGGTGCGGCTGACGATGCCCGCGCGGCACGGCCCCTTCCTGAACCGGACCGTGCGGGCCGTGGTGCGCGGCAGCCATGTCTACCTGGTGCCGCGCGAGAACGGCGAGCTGGTGATCGGGGCGACCAGCGAGGAGATGGGCTGGGACACCACCGTGACCGCGGGCGGCGTGTACGAGCTGCTGCGCGACGCCCACGAGCTGGTCCCCGGCATCACCGAGCTGCCGCTGACCGAGACCCGGGCCGGACTGCGCCCCGCCTCCCCCGACAACGCGCCGCTGCTCGGCCCGACGGAGCTCGAGGGGCTGCTGCTCGCCACCGGCCACTACCGCAACGGTGTCCTGCTGACGCCGGTCACCGGCGACGCCATGGCGGAGGTCCTGACCACCGGCGCCCTGCCGGAGGTGGCCCGCCCCTTCACCCCCCGGCGCTTCGGCGCCGCCGTCCGCACGGAGCAGCCCGTATGAACATCTCGGTCAACGGGGAGCGCCGGGAGTTCGCGCCCGGCACGGCTCTCGACCTCGTCGTGAGGTCGCTCACCGCGGCCCCCTCGGGGGTGGCCGCCGCCCTCAACGAAACCGTCGTCCCGCGCGCGCAGTGGCCCGCCACTCCCCTCTGCGAGGGTGACCGCGTGGAAGTCCTGACCGCCGTCCAGGGAGGCTGACCATGGCCGACGATCCGTTCCTCCTCGGTGGTACGTCCTTCACGTCCCGCCTGATCATGGGCACCGGCGGGGCGCCGAGCCTCGACGTGCTGGAGCGGGCGCTGGTGGCGTCCGGGACGGAGCTGACGACCGTCGCGATGCGGCGGGTGGACCCCTCGGTGCACGGGTCCGTGCTGTCGGTGCTGGAGAGGCTGGGCATCCGGGTGCTGCCGAACACGGCGGGGTGCTTCACCGCCGGGGAGGCCGTGCTCACCGCGCGGCTCGCGCGGGAGGCGCTCGGCACGGACCTGGTCAAGCTGGAGGTCATCGCCGACGAGCGGACGCTGCTGCCGGACCCGATCGAGCTGCTGGACGCGGCGGAGACGCTGGTCGACGACGGGTTCACGGTGCTGCCGTACACGAACGACGATCCGGTGCTGGCGCGGAAGCTGGAGGAGGTGGGGTGTGCGGCGATCATGCCGCTGGGGTCGCCGATCGGGTCGGGGCTGGGGATCCGGAATCCGCACAACTTCGAGCTGATCGTGGAGCGGGCGGGGGTGCCGGTGATCCTCGACGCGGGGGCCGGGACCGCGTCCGATGTGGCGTTGGCGATGGAGCTGGGGTGTGCGGGGGTGATGCTGGCGTCGGCGGTCACCCGGGCGCAGGCGCCGGTGGTGATGGCTTCCGCCATGCGGTGTGCGGTGGAGGCGGGGCGGTTGGCCCGGCTGGCGGGGCGGATTCCTCGGCGGTGGTTCGCCGCCGAGGCGTCGTCTCCTGCGGAGGGCATGGCTGTGCTGGATCCGGAGCGGCCCGCGTTTTGACGGTGCCGGGGCTGCAGCTGGGCGGGGGCGGGTTTCGCTTGCCGGCGCTTGCAGGGTGCCGCCGCGCCCACCCGTGCCGCCCCAGCGGCACGATTGCCCGCAGTTACGGCGGCGGGGTGTCCGCAGTTGCGGCGGCGGGGTTGTCCGCAGCTGCGCACGTCACAGGTCCGCTTCAACGGGGGATGAACGGGTCGGGGGTGTCGGTGGGGGCTCGTAGACTCGGGGCGTGGATACGACCCTTCAGGACCCCCTGGTCGGGCAGGTGCTCGACGGCCGGTATCGCGTCGAGGCGCGGATCGCGGTCGGCGGGATGGCCACGGTCTACCGGGCCGTGGACACCCGTCTGGACCGCATCCTCGCGCTCAAGGTGATGCACCCCTCCCTCGCGGCCGACGGCTCGTTCGTCGAGCGGTTCATCCGCGAGGCGAAGTCGGTCGCCCGGCTGGCCCACCCGAACGTGGTGCAGGTCTTCGACCAGGGCACCGACGGGGCGTACGTCTATCTGGCGATGGAGTACATCGCCGGCTGCACCCTGCGCGACGTGCTGCGCGAGCGCGGTGCGCTCCAGCCGCACGCCGCGCTGGACATCCTGGAGCCGGTGCTGGCCGCGCTCGGCGCCGCGCACCGGGCCGGGTTCGTGCACCGGGACATGAAGCCCGAGAACGTGTTGATAGGGGACGACGGCCGGGTCAAGGTCGCCGACTTCGGGCTGGTCCGCGCCGTGGACTCGGTGACGAACACCACGGGCACCGTGCTGGGCACGGTCTCGTACCTGGCCCCCGAGCAGATCGAGAACGGCGTCGCCGACCCCCGCGTGGACGTCTACGCCTGCGGCATCCTGCTCTACGAGATGCTGACCGGCGAGAAGCCGCACGACGGCGACTCCCCCGCGATCGTGCTCTACAAGCACCTGCACGACGACGTGCCGGCCCCGTCGGCCGCCGTGCCCGGCATGGCGGCCGAGCTGGACGAGCTGGTCGCGTCGGCTACCGCCCGCGACCCCGGGATCCGCCCGCACGACGCGGTGGCGCTGCTCGCGCTGGTCCGCGCGGGGCGCGGCCGGCTCACCGCCGAGCAGCTCGACGCGGTGCCGCCGCAGGCGCTGGCCTCGGAGCACGACAACGCCGAGGACCGTACGAGCGTCATCCCGCGCTCGCTCGGTTCCCCCACGCTCGGCTTCGCTCGCGCGGGGGGACCCCCATCCCGCCCACTGCCCGTCAACGAGGACGAGCCCGCGGACCCCCCGCACCACACCAGCCGGTTCCAGTCCCCGCCGCCGCTGCCGCCCCGGCGCCGGACGGCGCTGCGGCGCGGACCGATGGCGATCGTCGTGGCCGTGCTCCTGGTCCTCGGGGTCGGCACAGGGATCTGGTACATCAACTCCGGCCAGTTCACCAAGGTCCCGCCGCTGCTGGGGAAGACCGAGCAGGAGGCCAGGGACCGGCTGACGGACGCCGGGCTGGACACCGGCCAGGTGGAGGAGGCGTACAGCGACACCGTGGAGCGGGGCACGGTGATCAGCACCGACCCGAAGGCGGGCGCCCGCGTCCGCGGCAGCGACTCGGTGTCGCTGACCCTCTCCAAGGGCCCGCAGACCGTGCGGGTGCCCGACCTAGACGGCTACCCGCTGGACAAGGCGCGGGACCTGCTGAAGGACGACGGTCTGGAGCCCGGCATGGTGACCCGGGAGTTCAGCGACTCCGTGGAGCGGGGCTCGGTGATCTCCACGGAGCCGGGCAAGGGCACGAAGGTCCGCGCGGACTCGGCGGTGGCACTGACCGTGAGCAAGGGCAGCCCGGTGGACGTGCCGGACGTGACCGGCGACGACGCGGAGGACGCCCGCGCGGAGCTGGAGGAGGCCGGTCTCAAGGTGAAGATCGCCGCCGGGCGGGTCAACTCCGAGCACGACGCCGGTCAGGTGGCCCGGCAGACCCCGGGCGCGGGGCGGCAGGCCGCCGAGGGCGACACCGTGACGCTGACGCTGTCCAAGGGTCCCGAGATGATCGAGGTTCCGGACGTGGTCGGCGACAGCGTGGACGAGGCCAAGCGGAAGCTGAAGGACGCCGGGTTCGACGTGGACGAGGACCGCGGGCTGCTCGGACTCTTCGGCGACACCGTCAAGGGCCAGTCCGTGGACGGCGGGGACACCGCGCCCAAGGGCTCGACGATAACCATCGAGATCCGCTGACCGACGGGACCGGCGCACGTGACACCCTTGACGGGTGAAGAGTCACCTGTCCGGTCCCGCCCGCAACCCGGTCGGCGGCCATGTCCCCGTGGCCGGCGGTCTGCACTCCGTCGGCCTGTCCTACGCCCGTGAGCTGAACGCCGAGACGGTGCAGGTCTTCGTCGCCAATCCGCGCGGCTGGGCCACCCCGGCCGGCAACCCCCGGCAGGACGAGGCGTTCCGCGCGGCCTGTGCGGCCGGTTCGATCCCTGCGTACGTGCACGCCCCGTACCTGATCAACTTCGGGTCCCACACCGAGGCGACCGTCGAGCGGTCCGTGGAGTCGCTGCGGCACTCGCTGCGGCGCGGCCGGGAGATCGGCGCGCTGGGCGTGGTGGTGCACACGGGCAGCGCGACCGGCGGGCGGGAGCGGGCGGTGGCGCTGCGGCAGGTGCGGGAGCACATGCTGCCGCTGCTCGACGAGCTCACCCATGACGACGACCCGTTCCTGCTGCTGGAGTCCACGGCGGGACAGGGCTCCTCGCTGTGTTCACGGACCTGGGACTTCGGGCCGTACTTCGAGGCGCTGGACGCCCATCCGAAGCTGGGCGTCTGCCTGGACACCTGCCACATCTTCGCGGCCGGCCACGACCTGGCCGGGCCGAGCGGGATGCACCGGACGCTGGATCTGCTGGTGGACACCGTCGGCGAGGGCCGGCTGAAGCTGATCCACGCCAATGACTCCAAGGACGTGGTCGGCGCACACAAGGACCGGCACGCGAACATCGGCGCCGGACACATCGGCGAGGACCCGTTCCGGGCGCTGATGACGCACCCGGCGACCGAGGGCGTACCGCTGGTCATCGAGACGCCCGGCGGCAAGGAGGGACACGCCGCGGACGTGGAGCGGCTGAAGAAGCTCCGGGACGCCTGAGACCGTACGACTGTCAGAGCTCGGGCCCGTCCCCGGGCCCCTCCTGGTAGGAGTAGCGCTGCTCCGTCCAGGGGTCGCCGACGTTGTGGTAGCCGCGCTCCTCCCAGAAGCCCCGGCGGTCGGCGGTCATGTACTCCACACCGCGCACCCATTTGGGGCCCTTCCAGGCGTACAGATGGGGGACGATCAGCCGCAGCGGGAAGCCGTGCTCGGCGGTGAGCAGCTCGCCGTCCTTGTGGGTGGCGAAGAGGGCGCGCTCGGAGGTGAAGTCGGCCAGCCGGAGGTTGGAGCTGAAGCCGTACTCCGCCCAGACCATCACATGGGTGACGTCCGGCGCGGGCGGGGCGATGTCCACGACGGTGCGCGCCGGGATCCCGCCCCACTCGGCGCCGACCATGCTGAACTTGGTGACGCAGTGCAGGTCGGCCTCGACGGTGGTGTACGGCAGGGCCGTGAACTCCTCGTGGTTCCAGCAGTGCTTCGCACCGTCGGCGGTGGCGCCGAAGACCCGGAACTCCCAGCGTTCGGGCCGGAACTTGGGGACCGGCCCGTAGTGCGTGACCGGCCAGCCCTTCTGCAGCCGCTGACCCGGCGGGAGCTCGAACCGCTCCGCTCCTTCTGCTGCGCGCTCCCCCGATTCGCGTTCCGCCGGCTGACCCATGCCTCCATCCTGACAGACCGGTGGTGATGCCCCTGAACCGGGCCCGGCAGATTCGGTCAAACAGGTACACAACCTGCCAGGCATGGACCTACTTACTAAGTCAGTACTTACTGGACGATCTTCTCCGCCGGTGCAATCATGCGCCCCAACCTGCCAGTTCCCCCGCGCGGAAGGAGCCCATGCGATGCAGGGCGACCCCGAGGTCATCGAATTCCTGAACGAGCAGCTGACCGCCGAGCTCACGGCGATCAACCAGTACTTCCTGCACTCGAAGCTGCAGGACCACAAGGGCTGGACGAAACTCGCCGAGTACACGCGCGCCGAGTCCTTCGACGAGATGCGTCACGCCGAGGTGCTCACCGACCGCATCCTGCTGCTCGACGGCCTGCCGAACTACCAGCGGCTGTTCCACGTCCGGGTCGGGCAGACCGTCACCGAGATGTTCCAGGCCGACCGGGAGATCGAGCTGGAGGCGATCGACCGGCTGCGCCGCGGGGTGGAGGTCATGCGCAACAAGGGCGACATCACGTCGGCCAACGTCTTCGAGGCGATCCTGGCCGACGAGGAGCACCACATCGACTACCTGGAGACCCAGCTCGACCTGATCGAGAAACTGGGCGAGTCGCTGTACCTGTCGACGGTCGTCGAGCAGTCCCAGCCCGACTCGTCGGGCCCGGGGACGAGCGGCTTCTCGACCCGCTAGGGCAGGTCCTACGCGGCTTCCGGGAGCTTCGCCGTGAGCGGCGGCTCGCCCTGGTCGACGAGCTGCCGGCGCGGACAGGAGCCGCGGCCGAGCAGTGCCTGGATGCGCCGTACGCAGCCGCCGCAGTCGGTGCCGGCCTTGCAGGCGGAGGCGATCTGCCGAGGTGTGCACGCTCCGGCGTCCGCGTGACTCCTCACCTGTTCCTCGGTCACACCGAAGCAACTGCAGACGAACACGCGGTTCACCTCCCGGGAGGACACTGGGTCGAGCCGTCCCGACCCCTGGCCGGTGAGGCTAACCTAACCTTACCTGTCGCCCGAAGGGCAAAGAAGTGGGGTGGGGCGCGATCCTGTGTGATACACGCCCCACCCCTCAGCCGGTGTCACCGGCCGCGCCGGCTACTGGTCGCGGTACATCTCCGCGACGAGGAACGCCAGGTCCAGCGACTGGCTGCGGTTGAGCCGCGGGTCGCAGGCCGTCTCGTAGCGCTGGTGCAGATCGTCGACGAAGATCTCGTCGCCGCCGCCCACGCACTCGGTGACGTCGTCACCGGTGAGCTCCACGTGGATGCCGCCCGGGTGGGTGCCGAGCCCCTTGTGGACCTCGAAGAAGCCCTTGACCTCGTCGAGCACGTCGTCGAAGCGGCGGGTCTTGTGCCCGGAGGCCGCCTCGAAGGTGTTGCCGTGCATCGGGTCGGTCACCCAGGCCACGGTGGCGCCGGACGCGGTGACCTTCTCGACCAGCTCGGGGAGCTTGTCGCGGACCTTGTCCGCGCCCATCCGGACGATGAAGGTCAGCCGGCCGGGCTCCCGCTCGGGGTCGAGGCGCTCGATGTACTGCAGCGCCTCCTCGGCCGTGGTGCTCGGGCCGAGCTTGATGCCGATCGGGTTGCGGATCCTCGAGGCGAACTCGATGTGCGCGTGGTCCAGCTGCCGGGTGCGCTCACCGATCCACACCATGTGCCCGGAGACGTCGTACAGCTGCCCGGTGCGCGAGTCGACGCGGGTGAGCGCCGACTCGTAGTCGAGCAGCAGCGCCTCGTGCGAGGAGAAGAACTCGACGGTCTTGAACTCCTCCGGGTCGGTGCCGCAGGCCCGCATGAAGTTCAGCGCGTTGTCGATCTCCCGGGCGAGCTGCTCGTAGCGCTGGCCGGACGGCGACGACTTCACGAAGTCCTGGTTCCAGGCGTGCACCTGGCGCAGGTCGGCGTAGCCGCCGGTGGTGAAGGCGCGCACCAGGTTCAGCGTGGACGCCGAGGCGTGGTACATGCGCTTCAGCCGCTCGGGGTCCGGGATCCGGGCCTCTTCGGTGAAGTCGAAGCCGTTGACGGAGTCGCCCCGGTAGGTGGGCAGCGTCACGCCGTCGCGGGTCTCGGTCGGCTTGGAGCGCGGCTTGGAGTACTGGCCGGCGATCCGTCCGACCTTCACGACCGGCACCGAGGCGGCGTACGTGAGCACGGCGCCCATCTGGAGGAGGGTCTTGAGCTTGTTGCGGATGTGGTCGGCGGACACGGCGTCGAAGGCCTCGGCGCAGTCGCCGCCCTGGAGGAGGAACGCCTCTCCCTTGGCGACGGACGCCATCCGGGCGCGCAGCTGGTCGCACTCGCCCGCGAAGACGAGCGGCGGATACGACTCGAGGTCCGCGATCACTGCGCGCAGAGCCTCGGTGTCGGGGTACTCGGGCTGCTGCGCCGCGGGCAGGTCTCGCCAGGTGTTGCCAGCGCTCGGGCTGGTCTTAGCGTTCACGGTCACGCCCTCAACACTACGGGGTGCTCTCGCCGCCTCCGGGCCGTGCCCAGAAAGTGAGACACGCGATACGTTCCGTGGACATGGGGTAGGGTGCGTCACATGTTCGCGCACTCGACCCGGAACTGGTGGTGGCCCGCTTCTCCGGCGGCCCACTGACTGCGCGTACGCACAGACTTCGCGAAGGCCGCCCGAGGGGCGGCCTTCGGTGTTTCCCGGGGCCGTTCCTCACGCTCACGACAGCGACGAAACGAGGAAGGCCCATCATGGACCTGGCACAGCTCCCGCACGACGACCGCCCCTTCGCCCTGCTGCGCCGCCGCACGCCGGGCCGCTCCATCGACAACAGCGACGTGGTCGAGCTGCTGATCGGCCCGGTCGGCACCCGTGACCTGCTGGCCGACCTGCCCGACGAGTGCCTGGCGGTCGTCCCCTTCCGGCAGATCCGCGAGCGCGGCTTCGACGTCCGTGACGACGGCACCCCGCTGCTGGTGCTGACGCCCGAGGAGCGGTACGAGATCCCGCTCGCCGAGGCCCTCGACCGGCTCCCCGCGCACGACGTCCGGGTGGAGGGCGGCGGCTTCGACGTCGGCGACGAGGAGTACGCGCGGATCGTCGGGCGCGTCCTGGACGAGGAGATCGGGCGGGGCGAGGGCGCCAACTTCGTGATCCGGCGGACGTACGAGGGTGAGATCCCCGGGTTCGGACGGGCCGACGCGCTCGCGCTGTTCCGGCGCCTCCTCGAAGGCGAGCGGGGCGCTTACTGGACGTTCGTCGTGCACACCGGGGACCGGACGCTGGTCGGGGCCAGCCCCGAGGTGCACGTCCGGGCGTCGGGCGGGACGGTCGTGATGAACCCGATCAGCGGCACCTACCGCTATCCCGCCGAGGGGCCGACCCCCGAGCACCTGCTGGAGTTCCTCGCCGACGGCAAGGAGATCGAGGAGCTGTCGATGGTCGTCGACGAGGAGCTCAAGATGATGTGCACCGTCGGCGACATGGGCGGGGTCGTGGTCGGGCCCCGGCTGAAGGAGATGGCGCACCTCGCGCACACCGAGTACGAGCTGCGCGGCCGGTCCTCGCTGGATGTGCGCGAGGTGCTGAAGGAGACCATGTTCGCGGCGACCGTCACCGGCTCGCCGGTGCAGAACGCCTGCCGGGTGATCGAACGGCACGAGGTCGGCGGGCGCCGCTACTACGCGGGCGCCCTCGCCCTCATCGGCCGCGACGAGGGCGGCGCCCAGACGCTGGACTCCCCCATCCTGATCCGCACGGCCGACATCGACGCGGCCGGCGGGCTGCGGGTGCCGGTCGGGGCCACGCTGGTGCGCGGCTCGGACCCGGCGGGCGAGGTCGCGGAGACCCACGCCAAGGCGGCCGGGGTGCTGGCCGCGCTGGGCGTGCGCCCGGGACGGCCGCGCGAGGAGTCCGTACGGCCGAAGCTGGCCGACGACCCCCGGGTGCGGGCGGCGCTGGACGGACGGCGGGCCTCCCTGGCGCCGTTCTGGCTGCGGATGCAGGAGCGGTCGGACGAGCTGACCGGGCACGCCCTGGTCGTCGACGGGGAGGACACCTTCACCGCGATGCTCGCCCATGTGCTCCGCGCCGCCGGGCTGGACGTGACCGTCCGCCGGTACGACGAACCGGGACTGCGGGAGGCGGTGCTCGGGCACGAGGGACCGCTGGTGCTGGGCCCCGGACCGGGCGACCCGTCCGACACGGCCGACCCGAAGATGCGGTTCCTGCGCGCCCTGACCGCCGAGGTGATCAGGGAGAACCGGCACGGCGTCCTCGGGGTCTGCCTCGGCCACGAGCTGATCGCGGCCGAGCTGGGCCTGGAGACCGTGCGCAAGGAGGTGCCGTACCAGGGGGCGCAGACGGAGATCGACCTGTTCGGGCGGCCGGAGACGGTCGGCTTCTACAACAGCTTCGTGGCGCACTGCGACGAGGACACCGCGCGGGAGCTGGCCGCGCACGGTGTCGAGGTGAGCCGTGCCGCGAACGGCGAGGTGCACGCGCTCAGAGGGCCGGGCTTCGCCGGGCTGCAGTTCCACCCCGAGTCGGTGCTGACCCTCAACGGCACGGCGATCGTCCGGGAGCTGGCGGGTCAGCTCCGGGGCACCAGCACGTTCGCGGAGCGGCGGCCGGCGGTGTAGTCGAGGACGTTGTTCACCGTGGTCTCGACGATCTGCCCGACGGCGTCCACGGTGTAGTACGCCTGGTGGGAGGTGACCAGGACGTTCGGGAACGTGACGAGGCGGGCCAGGGTGTCGTCGTCGACGGCCTCCAGGGACTTGTCGAGGAAGAACAGTCCCGCCTCCGCCTCGTACACGTCCAGGCCGACGCCCGTGAAGCGGCCCTCGCGCAGCTCGGCGACGAGGGCCGCGGTGTCGATGAGGCCGCCCCGGCTGGAGTTCACCAGGATCGCGTCGTCCCGCATGGCCTTCAGGGCGTCGGCGTCGATGAGGTGCTCGGTCGTGGGCAGCAGCGGGACGTGCAGGCTGATCAGGTCGGACTCGGCGAGGAGCTGTTCCTTGGTGACGTAGGTCATGCCGAGCTCGCGGCAGGCGGGGTTCTCGTGGACGTCCCAGCCGAGCAGCCGCATGCCGAAGCCGTGGGCGATCCGGGCGAACGCCTCGCCGATCTTCCCGGTGCCGAGGATCCCGGCGGTGCGGCCGTGCAGGTCGCGGCCCATCAGTCCGTCGAGCCGGAAGTCGAAGTCGCGGGTGCGGATGGAGGCGCGGACGATCCGGCGGTTGACGGCCATGGCGAGCGTCCAGGCGAACTCGGCGACCGAGTACGGCGAGTAGGACGACACCCGGGCGATCGTGAGGCCGAGCCGTTCGGCGACCTCCAGGTCGATGTTGTTGAAGCCGGTGGAGCGCTGGGCGACCATCCGGGTGCCGCCCGCCGCGAGGTCGGAGAGCACCTCGGCGCCGAGGTCGCAGTTGACGCTGGTGGAGATGATCTCGTGGCCCGCGGCGATGGGGGCGGTGTCCGCGTTGAGGAAGACGTCGAGGCCGCGCACCTCGTGATGTCCGGCGAAGGCCCGCTCGACCAGGGGCTTCTCGTCGGCCTGCACTCCGAACGCCAGGATCTCCACGGTTCCCTCCGGGGGTTGTGTCGCCGTACGGGCGAATATACGGGTGTCCACGAGCCGCTCGGGGCAGGCGCGGGGGCGGTCTACTCGTCGTCGAGGCCGCGCTCTATGGCGTAGCGGACGAGTTCGACGCGGTTGTGCAGTTGCAGCTTGCCGAGGGTGTTCTGCACGTGGTTCTGCACGGTGCGGTGGGAGATGACGAGCCGTTCGGCGATCTGCTTGTAGCTGAGGCCCTTGGCGACCAGGCGCAGCACCTCGGTCTCACGGTCGGTCAGCCGGGGCGCGCCCGGTTCGCCGTCGGCGGGGACGGGTCCGGCCGGTTCGGAGGCGAGGCGGCGGTACTCGCCGAGGACCAGTCCGGCCAGGCCCGGGGTGAACACCGGGTCGCCGACGGCCGTACGGCGCACCGCGTCCCGCAGCTCCTCGGTGGAGGCGGACTTCAGCAGATAGCCGGTGGCGCCGGACTTGACGGCCTCCAGGACGTCGGCGTGCTCGCCGCTCGCCGAGAGCACCAGCACCCGGACGGCGGGGTTCGCGGCGACGACCTCCTTGCAGACCTGGACGCCGGGCTTGCCGGGCAGGTTCAGGTCGAGGACGAGGACGTCGGGTGTGACGGCCTTGGCGCGGCGCACCGCCTGGTCGCCGTCGCCGGCGGTGGCGACGACCTCGAAGCCGGACTCGGACAGGTCGCGGGCGACGGCGTCGCGCCACATGGGGTGGTCGTCGACCACCATGACCTTGATCGGGCCCTCGCGTTCCCCTGTGCTGTCCGTCATCGCCGTTCCGCCTTCCCCCGCGGGTCGTCCGCTTCCCGCTTGTCCTTGGGCACCTTCAGTTCGACCTCCGTGCCCTGCCCCGGCACCGAGATCAGTTCCGCGCTGCCGCCGAGGTCGCGCAGCCGGCCCCGGATGGACAGGGCCACGCCGAGCCGGCCCTCGCCCTCGGCCTGGGCGAGCCGGCCCTCGGGGATGCCGGGTCCGTCGTCGCGGACGGTGACGATCACCTCGTCCGGTTCGTCCTCGACCAGGATCCAGGCGCGCGCCCGCCCCCCGGCGTGCTTGCGGACGTTGTCCAGGGCGGCCCCGACGGCGGCGGCGACCTCCCGCGCGGCGACCGGTGCGAGCCGGACCGGCGCTCCGGGCTCGGCGAGGCTGACCAGGGAGCCGGCGTAGGGGGCGAGCAGGGTGCGCAGGTCGACCGGCCCGTCGTCCCCGGTGTCGTCCTCGTCCACGGCCCGTACGACGGCGCCCTCGGCGGCGTCCTCCGAGGCCCGGGAGACGGGGACGAGCCCGCCGGAGACCAGGGTGCGCAGGGCGATCTCCTGCTCCCCGGCCAGCCGGCCCAGTTCGGCCGCCTCACCCCCGATGACCGCGCCCCGGCGCTGCACCATGGCCAGCACCTGGAGCACGCTGTCGTGGATGTCCCGCGCGAGGCGCTCCCGCTCCCTGGTCGCGGCCTCGATCTCCAGGGCGCGGGCGAGGGTGCGCTCGGAGGCGCGGGCGACCTCGACGACGTAGCCGATGGCGATCGAGGCGACCCACACCAGGATCACGTTGTGCACGGTGTCGCGGGCGGGGTTGCCGCGTTCGACGAGGTTGGCGGCGGCGACGAGGGTGGAGGCGAGGGCCGCCCAGCGCCAGCCGCCCTTGATGGCGAACGCGAGCACCGATCCGGCGGTCCAGATGGACGGCAGCGTCGGGCCGCCCTCCTGGACGCGCTCGGGGGCGTCGGCGAGGGGCGTGAGCAGGATGCCGACGAGCGCGATGGTCAGGTCGGCGGTGAGGAAGCGCTTGGTGCAGGCGGCGGCACTCGCGGTCCTGGGCAGGGTGGCCAGGGTCCACACCGCGAGGACGGCGAAGTAGCCGACGGCCAGCCAGGGGCGGGGGAACTCCTCGTAGGCGGTGGCGAACAGGCCGATCGCGTACACGAGGGTGAGGACCCGGTAGCCGGTGAGGGCACGCCACAGCGGCTGCTCGACCGACATGCGCATGACTCGCTCGCGCCTGGCCATGTCCCCCACTCCCCCTCCGCGCCCCGTCCGGGGGCCGGGCCGTCGCCCGTTCTACTGCTCCTGGCCGTCCTGCTCCATCGCGGCCTTCAGCTTCTCCGCCTGTTCCTTCTCCGCGCGGGCGAGCGCGGCCTTCGCCGCCTTCTCCGCGTCCTTCTCGGCCTTGGCCGCCTCCGAGAGCTGCCGCTTCATGGCGGTGGCGTACATGTCGACGTACTCCTGGCCGGACAGCTTCATGATCTCGTACATGACCTCGTCGGTCACCGCGCGGAGCACGAAGCGGTCGTGCTCCATGCCCTGGTAGCGACTGAAGTCCAGCGGCCTGCCGATCCGTATGCCGGGCCGCATCAGCTTCGGCACGACCTGACCGGGAGGCTGGATCTTCTCCGTGTCGATCATGGCGACCGGGATCACGGGCGCCCCGGTGGCCAGCGCCACGCGCGCGAGGCCGCCCGGCTTGCCCCGGTAGAGGCGGCCGTCGGGCGAGCGGGTGCCCTCCGGGTAGATGCCGAACAGCTCGCCGCGCTCGATGACCTCGATGCCGCTCCTGATCGCGGCCTCGCCCGCGCCGCGCGCGCCGGAGCGGTCCACCGGGAGCTGGCCCACGCCCTTGAAGAAGGCGGCCGTCAGCCGGCCCTTCACGCCCGGCGTGGTGAAGTACTCGGCCTTGGCGATGAAGGTGACCTTGCGGTCCAGTACGGCCGGCAGGAAGAAGGAGTCGGAGAACGACAGGTGGTTGCTGGCCAGGATGGCGGGGCCCTCGGCGGGGATGTTCTCCAGGCCCTCCACCCAGGGCCTGAAGGCGAGCTTCAGCGGCCCTCCGATGGCGACCTTCATCGTGCCGTACAACAACCGAGTGCCTCCTGTGCGTGTTCGTCAGACCATATCCCGGAGTGCGGCCGAAGGCCTCGACGGCCCTGGTCGGTGTCAGTGCGGTCGCGTACGGTGAAGGTCCTGCAACCCGTGTGCGGCGCCTGCCGCGATCATCGTGACCTTCCTACGAACAGGAGGCCGAAGGTGCCGCTCCTGACCGGAGCCGAGCCGTTCCGCCACGAGGGCGGGGAGACCGCCGTCCTCCTCTGCCACGGCTTCACCGGTTCACCGCAGTCGCTGCGCCCCTGGGCGAAGCACCTCGCCGCTCGCGGCCTGACCGTGTCGCTGCCGCTGCTGCCCGGCCACGGCACCCGCTGGCAGGACCTCTCGGTCACCGGCTGGCAGGACTGGTACGCGGAGGTGGACCGCGAGCTGCGACTGCTGCGGGACCACCACGAGCGGGTGTTCGTCGCCGGTCTGTCGATGGGCGGCGCGCTGGCGCTGCGGCTGGCCGCGCTCCACGGCGACGCGGTGAGCGGGGTGGTGGTCGTCAACCCGGCGAACAAGGTGCACGGGGTGGCCGCGCACGCCCTTCCGGTGCTGCGTCATCTCGTCCCCGCCACGAAGGGCATCGCGAGCGACATCGCGAAGCCGCTGGGCAGGGAGCTCGGGTACGACCGGGTGCCGCTGCACGCGGCGCACTCCCTGCGGAACTTCTTCCGGCTCGTCGACGGCGAGCTGCCCCGGGTCACCCGGCCGCTGCTCCTGCTGCGCAGCCCGCAGGACCATGTGGTGCCGCCCGCGGACTCGGCGCGGATCCTCGGCCGTGTGTCGTCGACGGACGTCACGGAGATCCTGCTGGAACAGAGTTACCACGTGGCGACGTTGGACCACGACGCGGAGCGGATCTTCCAGGAGAGCACCGCGTTCATCGGCCGGCTCGCACCCGGCGCCGTCAAGGAGCCCGGTCTCGGCAAGGAAGGGACGACCGCAGGTGGCTGAGCACGACTCGGACCGCGAGGACCGCGAGGACCGTGAAGGCCGCGAGGACCGTGAAGGCCGCGAGGACCGTGAAGGCCGCGAGGACCGTGAAGGCCGCGAGGACCGTGAAGGCCGCGAGCCGGAGGAGAAGGGGGTCCCCTTCGACGAGACCGCCGCGTGGGAGGCGATCGTCGCCGGGTACGGCGAGGAGCCGCCGGACCCGCCGGGCGCCAAGCCGTTCAAGTCCGTCGAGGACCTGGCGCTGCTGGAGCCCGAGACGAACGAGGGCGAGGTGGAGGCCAAGGCTCCCCGGAAGGCCGAGGACAAGCCGGCCAAGCCGCTGGGCGGCTCCGTCTCCTTCGCCCCCGGCGTCGGCGGCCCGCGCGACTACAGCGTGCGGGAGCCGTCGGACGACGACCTCGACGAGACCGACGAGGGCCACTTCGTCCCGCCGGAGCCGCCCCCGCTGCCGGACGCCGACGTCACGTCGAAGTTCGCCTGGCTGGGAGTGCTCGGCGGCCCGATCCTGCTCCTGCTGGCGATCCTGCTCGGCTGGGAGATGACCTGGTGGCTGACCACCCTGTGCATCGGCGGCTTCCTGGGCGGCTTCGCCACACTGGTGACGCGCATGCGCACGGACGACGAGGACGACGACGATCCGGGGCGGGGCGCGGTGGTCTGACCGCTTCCACGCGGCGGGAACCCTGCTCTACGCGGCGGGAATCCGGAGGGCGGCCAGGACCGGAAGGTGGTCCGTGGCCGCCCTCAGGTCCGCCGCGCTCACCCCGGGCTGTTCGAGCGGAACCCCGCAGCCCAGCACCTCGACGCCCTTGGTGACGAAGAGCGCGTCGATCCGCCGCCGCGGTTCGTCACGGACCCAGGTGTGCTCACCGCCCCAGGGAGCGGCGGCCCAGCAGTCGGTGAGCGACTCGGCCAGCCGCCGGAAGGTCCGTCCGTCCGGCCGCTCGTTCACGTCCCCGCCCGCGACCGCGTGCTCGACACCCATCCTGGCGAGCCGGTCCAGGAGCATGCCGCCCTGCTCGTACCGCTCGTCCTTCCGCAAGGACAGGTGACAGCTCAGCACGCCGATCCGGGCACCCCCGAACCGTACGACGGCGGTGGCGAACCCACGCCGGTGCTGCCCGGGCGTGAGCGGCAGCAGCACGTCCTCGGTGCGCTCCACGGTCGCCCGCAGCGAGCACAGCATCGCGGGCCCGGCGGCCGTGGCACCCCCGGAGAGGACGACGAGGCCCGTCTCCGAGGCGAGCCGGGCCAGTTTCTTGCGCCAGCGGAAGAACCGCGGCGCCTCCTGGAGCAGGACGAGATCGGGAGCGCAGGCGCTGATCACCCGCGCGAGGGCACCGGTGTCGTCGCGCAGCGAACGGATGTTGTAGCTCAGCACCCGGATGACGGCCGAACCGTCGGACCCGGTCCGGGAGTCGGGCAGCAGCGGAGTCGTCGCCATGCGGATCAAGATACGCCGACCGGCGCGGCGTGACGCGGGTCAGCGCTCCACGCGGTCCAGGAAGTCCTGCCACGCGGCCGAGGAGACGGCGAACCGCGGCCCGTCCCGCGTCTTGGAGTCACGCACGTGCACGGCGCCGACCGCGAAGGCCACCTCCACGCAGTCGTCGCCCTCGGACCCGCTGTAGCTGCTCTTGAACCAGTCCAGCTCGCTGTAGGTGCTCACAGCGCTCCTCGCATCCGCTGCAACAACTCCACCGAGTCCGCCGGGGACAAGGCCTGTGAGCGCATCTTGGCACAGCGCATCTGCATGACGCTCACTGTGGCGCACCGGCTACGGCGACAACAAGATTCTCGACAAGAACGTCACGGTGACCAGCACCGGCAAGGCGTCGGCCACGGTCTCCCAAACGGCGCTCACCAACGGTTACCAATACTCCTGGCGGGTCCGCGCGATCGACTCCACCGGCGCGGCGTCCTCCTACGCGCCCACCTCCGACCCCAAGGTGTGCCGGTTCGTCTTCGACAGCAGCAAGCCCAACGAGCCGATCGTGACGTCCACCGACTTCCCGGCGGCCGACGAGGACGGCTCGGTCTGGTCCGAGGTGAAGTACGGCACGGCGGGCAAGTTCACCTTCGCGCCGGACGAGGACACCGACATCACCACATTCGAGTGGTCGTTCAACACCACGTCGTACGCCAGCAGCAAGACCGTCACCGCGGGCACGTCGTACACCGCGTCGCTGACCCCGCTCACCGCCGGCCCGAACGTGCTGTACGTACGGGCCGTGGACAGCGCGGGCAACCCGTCACTCGGCACCGAGTACCTCTTCTACGTCACCCCGCGCGACTCCGCCGACAAACCCGGCGACACCACCGGTGACGGCATCCCGGACCTGTACGCGATCAGTTCGGGCGGCAACCTGCTGATGTACCCGTCCACCAAGGCCGGTGACCTGCACACCGGCATGGAGGCCGGCCAGGACGACGGCGTCGGCCTGCTCTCCGACCCGGACGGCGACGGCGACGACCACATGCCTGGCTACTGGAAGGGCACCGACGGCAAACCCGCCCTGATCGCGCACGGTGGTGACGCGCTCGCGGGCGACGGGGTCGGCGACCTGTTCGCCCGGATGCCCGACGGCGAGCTGTACGTGTACCCCGGCGACGGATACGGCGGTGTGGACATCTCCCGGCGCAGCACCGTCCGGCTGCCGTCCGGCTCGCCCGACCCGGCGCTGTTCGACCAGATCATCGTGGGCGACTACGACTCAGACGGCCGTGCCGACCTGCTCGCCACCGGGACCAGCGGTGAGCTGTGGGCCTTCGAGGGGTACACCGGCGCGACCTTCCTGACGGTCACCAAGATCGCCTCGACGGCGTGGCTGGAGCGTGACCTGGTCTCGGTCGGCGACCACGACAAGGACGGCGCCCCCGACCTGCTGTGGCGCTCCGGCGCCTCGGACCGCCTCTACCTGCGATACGGCGTCGCGGACAGCGCGGGCGGCTCCACCATCGCCTCCCTGGCCACCGCGGCGGCGTCCAGGACCGGCGCCGACGAGGTCTACGCCGAGGGCTGGTCACCCACCACCGTGCCCGCCACCCACCTGCGGGGCACCCCGGACGTCACCGGTGACGGCATCCCCGACATCTGGGCGCTGGGCAGCACCGGCGACGTGTACTTCCACAAGGGCGGCGCGTCGACGATCGGCACCGGGACGGCGGTCATCACCCGCACCAGCGAGTGGGCGACGACGAAGCTGACGTTCGGGTAGGGACCGCGCACGGTGTCCGGGGCGGGAGGAACCACTTCCCGCCCCGCCCGCATGTGTTCTCCGGTTCCTCAGGAGAAGGGCGAGGACGGAGGTGGGGGGATCCGTGCCGCTTACTTACGTCAACGTGACACCGGCAGCGGGCTACGAGGTCAAGCTCTCCAGGGCGGACCCTGCGCCGTCCGGTCGGCCGTCGGTGTCCAGCGCGTCGCGGTCCGCTGCTCATTACCCGAGACGGCTGCGCCCGCCGTCCCCGGAAGGGGCCAGGCGGGCGCTGCCGTGCACGTGGAGGGGTGTCACATGACCGGGTCGGGCTCCCGGGCCAGGTCCGCCGCGCCCACCAGGCCCGCCTTGTTGCCGAGCTGGGCGCCGAGGACGTCGGCGACCGGGCGCCAGTTGCCGCCGACCAGCCAGCGCTTGTAGGACTTGCGGATCGGGCCGAGGACCAGTTCGCCCTCGTCGGAGAGGCCGCCGCCGACGATGAACGCGGAGGGGTCGAAGAGGGAGGCCAGGTCGGCGAGGCCGGCGCCGACCCAGCGGGCCAGCTCGCGGTAGGAGTCGACGGCCACCCGGTCGCCCTGGCGGGCGGCCATGGAGACGTGCTTGCCCTCGATGCCCTCGGGGGTGCCGTTGCCGAGGGAGAGCAGGGTCTCGGCGTTCTCGGGGGTGGCGTTGGCGCGCTGCTTGGCGTAGCGGACGAGGGCGCGGCCGGAGGCGTACTGCTCCCAGCAGCCCTGCGAGCCGCAGCCGCACAGCAGGCCGTCCGGCACCATGCGGATGTGGCCGAACTCGGCGGCCACGCCGAAGTGGCCGCGGCGCAGCTTGTTGCCGATGATCACACCGCCGCCGAGACCGGTGCCGAGCGTGATGCAGATGACGTTGCGGTGGCCCTTGCCCGCGCCGAACTTGTACTCGCCCCAGGCGGCGGCGTTGGCGTCGTTCTCCACGACGACCGGGAGACCCGTGCGGGCCTCGACCTTCTCCTTGAGCGGCTCGTTGCGCCAGTCGATGTTGGGCGCGAAGTACACCGTCGAACGCTGGCGGTTGACGTACCCGGCCGCACCGATGCCCACGCCGACGATCTCGTGCCCCGCGCGCGCTCCCTCCACCGCGGAGGCGATGGCGTCCACGATGCCCTCGGGCGTACCCGGGGTCGGCACCTTGTGGGTCGAGAGGATGTTGCCTTCCTCGTCGACCACGCCGGCCGCGATCTTCGTGCCGCCGATGTCGACGCCGATGGTGAGTCCCATGAATCCCTCAGTTTCGGTCGAGCCCCGCTACCGCCAACGGTACCCGAGGCGCTGCCGTCGGGGCCCCGGCGTCCGTACGGTGAGCGGTCCGGCGGGGATCATGGGCGCCCTGCCGAGGGCCCCGCGTCAGTCCAGGTCGATGCGTTCGCCGGGGCCGGTGCCGGGGTCGTCGCCCCGGTCGCGGCGCTCGTCGAGGTCGCGGGGGTCGGACTCGCGGGCGGTCCAGCGGCGTTCCTGGTCCTGTACGGCGGAGCGGTAGGCGGCGAGGAGTTCGCCGCCGGCGGCGGCGAGGTGGTCGAAGACGTCGGGGTTGCGTTCGATGACGGGTTCGACGGCGGCCTTGGCCTGCTGGACGACCTGCCGCACCACCTGCTGCGCGGCGGGTCCGGCGACCGCGCCGAACAGCGGGGACTGCAGACCGGAGAGCTTGTCGGCGACCGCGTCGACGAGCTTCTTCAGCTCCTCGGCGGCGGAGCCGGGGGTCGGTCCGTACTGTGCGCGGCGGCGGGCCTTCTCCGCCTCGAGGTCCTCGGCGGCGGCGGTCGCCCAGGCGTCTGCGTGGGTTTCGGCCGCCCGTACGTCGTCCACCGGCTTGTCGACGATCTCGTCCCCGGCGTCGTCGGACGGGGGGAGCTGTTCGCTCATGACGGACTCCTGACTACGGATGGCACCTTCGACGGTACCCGAACGGCCGCCGTCGCTTCAGCGGGTGCGCGGCCACAGTGCCGGATCCGGCCGGAAGCGGATGCGCAGCCCGTCCTCGCGCAGGGCGGCGCCGGCGACGGTGCAGCGGCGCAGCGCGGAGGGCAGCGGGACGACGCGGCGGAACGGTCCGGCGGTGACGACGATCTCGTCGCCGCGCCGGATCAGGTCGAGTTCGTCGCGGCGGGCTCCGGGGAGGGGGAGGTGCCAGACGAGGACGCCGTCGTCGGCGAGGTGGTCGGTGACCGGCCAGTCGACGGCGGCGGGGCGCGTCGTGACGCCCGGTACGGCGAGTGCGGCGAGGTCGTCGGTGCCGCGCGGGTCGCGGCCCAGGTGGGCGACGGGGTGGACGTCGTAGGACTCGCGCCACTCGTCCAGGGTCTTGCGCTGCTGGGCGACGGGTCCTGCGAGCCAGCCGGCCGCCTCGCTCTCCGGCAGGACGCGGGTCGCGATCAGCGCGTCGGTGCGCAGTCCGCGCAGGGCGAGTCCGAGGGTGGCGGTGCGTACGGCGTCGGCGCCGGCGGGGCCCGGTTCGGCGACCAGTCGTACGACGGTGTCGCGGTCGGCGAGTACGGCCTCGACCGCGGCGAGCCGGCGATCCAGGCGGGCCGCCGTGCCGTAGAGCCACTCCGCGGGCATGGGGACGCCGGCGAGGCGGCCGAGGACGGGGCGCAGGGCGCGGGCGGCCTGCCGTTCGGGCGGGAGGAGGAGGCGCAGGTAGCGGCGGAGTTCCTCGGGGAGGGCGAGGAGGGAGAGGGCGCGGGGGGTGGGTGGGAGGTCGACGACGAGGAGGTCGTACGACTCCGAGAGCGCGGCGTCGCGCAGGGCGCGCAGGACGGCGAGCTCCTCGGCGCCGGGGAGGGGGCCGGTCTCCTCGGGTTCGAGGCGGGAGGCGCCGAGGAGGTCCAGGGCGGAGGCGGCCCGGTCCTGGAGGGCGGCGAGGTCGGTGCGGAAGTCCGCGTCGGGGTCGACGCGCTTCACCGTGAGGCGGGGGGTGGCCTCGGCGCCCAGTACGGGGCCGAGGGTGTCCGTGCGGTCGGTGCCGAGGAGCAGGGTGCGGGTGCCCTCGCGGGCTGCGGTGAGCGCGGTGGCGGCGGCGGTCGTGGTGCGGCCGCTGCCGCCGGGGCCCGTGATCAGGAGGGTGCGCATGGGGGTGAACGGTAACTGACGCCGGGCGGGGGTGGGTTTCGCTCACCCGCGCTCGCGGGGTGCCGCCGCGCCCACCCGTGCCGCCCCGGCGGCACGACTGCCCGCAGTTGCGGGGGGAGTGTTACTCCGGGCTCGACTCCACTCGTTTCTTCAGGCCTGCCAGGGCCCGGTCGATGATGACCTTCTCCGCCTTGCGCTTGATCATGCCGAGCATGGGGATCTTGACGTCGACGGTGAGGCGGTAGGTGACCTCCGTCGTGCCCGGGGCGGCCGGGGTGAGGGTGTAGGAGCCGTCGAGGGAGCGGAGCATCTGGGACTTCACCAGGGTCCAGGAGACCTCGTGCTGCCCGGTCCAGGTGTACGCCAGGGTCTGGTCGTCCTTGATCGCGCCGGCGTCCATGACGAGACGCACCTGCTCGGCGCGGCCCTCGGCGTCGGTCGCGAGGACCTCGGCCTCCTTCACCTCACCGGTCCAGTCCGGATAGCGGGCGAAGTCGGCGATCACCCCCATGACGTCGGCCGCCGCCGCCTCGATCGTGATGCTCGAGCTGGTGTGTTCCGCCATCGCCGTGGCTCCTCCAGATGCGGGCCGGTAGTCGTCGTCACTGCGCGCGGGGCGCACAGCGCACGCGCGTGCAGCGGAAGGCTACCGCGCGCCCGGCCGGCACAACTCATCCGACCTGGGACATCGTCACCATTCCAGCCGCCAGGGCCGCCCGCTGCTCGCGAAGTGCCCCACGTTCACGCACTCGGTGGCGCCGATCCGCATCCGCCGCACCAGCGGCTGGTGGACGTGTCCGAACAGGGAGTAGCGGGGCCGGGTGCGGCGGATGGCGTCCAGCAGGGCACGGCTGCCGCGTTCGAAACGGCGCGCGACGGTGTCGTAGACCAGCTCCGGCACCTCCGGCGGGATGTGCGTGCACAGTACGTCGACCTCGCCCACGGCCTCGATCTTCGCCGCGTACTCCTCGTCGTCGATCTCGTACGGCGTGCGCATCGGCGTGCGCAGGCCGCCGCCGACGAAGCCGAAGGTCCGGCCGCCGATCTCCACCCGCTGCCCGTCCAGCACGGTCAGGCCGGGACCCGCGTACTCCCGCCACAGGGGCGGCACGTCGACATTGCCGTACGTCGCGTACGTCGGGGTGGGGAACGCGGCGAACAGCTCGGCGTACTGCCTGCGCACCGCCTTCTCGATCGCGGCGGCCTTGTCCGTGCCGATGCCCTCCCACAGCCGGCGCTGGAACTCGCGCGCCTCCTCGAAGCGGCGGGCGGTGCGCAGCTCCACGATGAGGTCGGCGTTCTCGGTGCCGAAAAGGTCGGGGAAGATGCCGCGCGAGTGGTCGGCGTAGTCCAGGAAGAGCACCAGGTCACCCAGGCAGACCAGGGCGTCGGCGCCCTCCCCCGCGCGGGCCAGGTCACGGGCGTTGCCGTGCACGTCACTGACCACGTGGACGCGTGTGCGCCGGTTTCCGCCTGGTGTGGGTGCCATGGCGATCAAGGGTAAGCGTGGGCGGCCCGCGTGAACAATGGCGGGCCTACCTGCGGTTACTGGCTCGTCGGTGAAGGGGTGGACTACTGTGCGCAATGAAACACCAACCTGTGTGACGCAGCGAACATCTCGCCGGGACCCCCTGTCGTAGACGCCATACCGGCGGGTAACGTCCGGGCAGTCCAGTCGTGCTCGGGATTTCAACATGTGAATTCGCGAGCATCCGTCCGAGCCTTGGACCGCACCGTCGCATCGCACAACGTCGTGGCGCCGGCGCCCTAAGAGGAGCAGCAGTCTTGCGCGAGTTCAGCCTTCCGGCTTTGTACGAGGTCCCCGCGGACGGAAACCTGACCGACATCGTCCGCAGAAACGCCGCGCAGCACCCGGACGTCGCCGTCATCGCCCGCAAGGTGGGCGGGACCTGGCAGGACGTGACGGCGACCGCCTTCCTGGCGGAGGTGCGGACGGCCGCCAAGGGCATGATCGCCGCCGGTGTGCGGCCCGGCGACCGGGTCGGCCTGATGTCCCGTACCCGCTACGAGTGGACGCTGCTGGACTTCGCGATCTGGAGCGCCGGCGCGGTCACCGTGCCGGTGTACGAGACCAGCTCGGCGGAGCAGGTGGCGTGGATCCTCGGCGACTCCGGCGCCACCGCCTGCTTCGTGGAGCTCGACGCCCACGCGGCGACGGTGGAGTCCGTGCGCGACCGGCTGCCCGCGCTGAAGAACCTGTGGCAGATCGAGGCCGGCGGGATCAAGGAGCTGGGCCGGCTCGGGCAGGACGTCGACGACGCGACGGTCGAGGAGCGCAGCTCGTCCGCGAAGGCGGACGACCCGGCCACCATCGTCTACACCTCCGGTACGACCGGACGGCCCAAGGGCTGTGTGCTCACCCACCGCAGCTTCTTCGCCGAGTGCGGCAACATCGTGGAGCGGCTGCGTCCGCTGTTCCGCACCGGCGAGTGCTCGGTACTGCTGTTCCTGCCGCTCGCGCACGTCTTCGGACGGCTGGTGCAGATCGCGCCCATGATGGCGCCGATCAAGCTGGGCTGTGTGCCCGACATCAAGAACCTCACCGACGAGTTGGCCGCGTTCCGCCCGACGCTGATCCTGGGCGTGCCGCGGGTCTTCGAGAAGGTCTACAACTCGGCGCGGGCCAAGGCGCAGGCCGACGGCAAGGGCAAGATCTTCGACAAGGCGGCGGACACGGCGATCGCCTACAGCCGGGCGCTGGACACGCCGTCCGGGCCGTCGCTCGGCCTGAGGATCAGACACAAGGTGTTCGACAAACTGGTCTACGGCAAGCTGCGCGCGGTGCTGGGCGGGCGCGGCGAGTACGCCATCTCCGGTGGCGCCCCGCTGGGCGAGCGCCTCGGGCATTTCTTCCGCGGTATCGGCTTCAGTGTGCTGGAGGGCTACGGGCTGACCGAGTCCTGCGCGGCCACCGCGTTCAACCCGTGGGACCGGCAGAAGATCGGCACGGTCGGCCAGCCGCTGCCCGGCTCGGTCGTCCGGATAGCGGACGACGGCGAGGTGCTGCTGCACGGCGAGCACCTGTTCAAGGAGTACTGGAACAACCCGGGCGCGACCGCCGAGGCGCTCGCCGACGGGTGGTTCCACACCGGGGACATCGGCACCCTGGACGAGGACGGGTATCTGCGGATCACCGGCCGCAAGAAGGAAATACTGGTGACGGCGGGCGGCAAGAACGTCGCCCCGGCGGTGATCGAGGACCGGATCCGGGCGCACGCGCTGGTCGCGGAGTGCATGGTCGTGGGGGACGGGCGGCCGTTCGTGGGGGCGTTGGTCACCATCGACGAGGAGTTCCTGGGCCGGTGGTGCGCGGAGCACGGGAAGCCGGCGGGGTCGACGGCGGCGTCGCTGAGCGAGGACCCCGATCTGCTCGCGGCGATCCAGGCTGCCGTGGACGACGGCAACTCGGCGGTCTCCAAGGCGGAGTCGGTGCGGAAGTTCCGGGTCCTGCCGGCGCAGTTCACCGAGGATTCGGGGCACTTGACGCCTTCGCTGAAGCTGAAGCGGAATGTCGTGGCCAAGGACTACGCCCACGAGATCGAGGCGATTTACGCCAAGTAGGGCTTGCTTGGGCGCGGTTCGGGGTGCCTCTTGAGCGCCGTGGGCGGGTGCGGGTTGGCTGTGGCTTGTCGCGCCCACGCGGCGGAGCCGCACAATGTCACAGCCCCGCGCCCCTATGGGGCGCGTTGCCCTACAGCAGTGTTTTCAAGTGTTCGGCCAGTAGGTCCCAGCGCCACTTTTCCTCGACCCATTCGCGGCCCCGCTGTCCCATTCTGCGGCGCAGTTCCTCGTCGCCCAGGAGGGTGATGACGCGGTCTGCGGTCTGGTCGGCCGAATCGCCCGGTACGACCCAGCCGGTCTCGCCTTCGAGGACCGCGTCGGGGGCGCCGCCGGAGTCGCCGGCGACGACCGGGAGGCCGGTCGCGGAGGCCTCCAGATAGACGATGCCGAGGCCTTCCACGTCCAGGCCCCCGCGCCGGGTGCGGCACGGCATCGCGAAGACGTCGCCGGCGCCGTAGTGGGCGGGCAGCTCGGACCAGGGGACGGAGCCGGTGAAGCGGACGGAGGCGGCGACGCCCGTGTCGTGCGCGAGGCGGCGCAGGTCCTTCTCGTAGGGGCCGCCGCCGACGATCAGCAGGACGGCGTCCGGTTCGGCTGCCAGGACCGCCGGCATCGCCCGGATCAGCGTGTCCTGCCCCTTGCGCGGCACCAGCCGGGAGACGCACACGACCACCGGCCGGTCGGTCAGCCCGAGCCGCGCCCGCACCTCGTCGCCGCCCGAACCGGGGTGGAAGGTCTTCTCGTCGACGCCGGGCGGCAGTTGCACCATCCGGGAGGCCGCCTCGGGGGTCAGCGCGCCGGCGATCCGGGAGCGCGTGTACTCGCCGAGGTAGGTGATCGTGTCCGTGGAGTCCCCGATACGGCGCAGGAGTTGCCGTGCGGCGGGCAGCTGGGCCCAGCCGGCCTCGTGGCCGTGGGTGGTGGCCACGATCCGCTCGGCGCCCGCCCGGCGCAGCGCCGGCGCCATCAGCCCGAGCGGTGCCGCCGCCCCGAACCACACCGAGGTGCACCCGTGCTCGCGCAGCAGCCCGACGGCCCGCCGGGTGGCCGCCGGGGTCGGCAGCAGCATCGTCGTACGGTCGCGCACGACGGTGAAGGGCTGCTCGGCGTCGAAGGCGGCGGTGGCCTCGACGCCCTCCCGGGAGCGCTTCCAGGTGGAGGCGTAGACGACGAGCCGCTCCGGGTCGAGCCGCAGCGCCATGTTGTGCAGGAACGCCTGGATGCCGCCGGGGCGGGGCGGGAAGTCGTTGGTCACGATCAGGGTCTTGTGCATCGCCGCCGACCCTACCGAACGGGGGGTGCGCCGTTCGCCGCGGCGGCGCTCTGTGGCACGTACACAGGTGTCCGGGACATCATGGCCCCTCACGACCGCGCACCGGACGGCAGGGAGCACAGCACATGAGGACGACGGCCGTGCGGGGCTCCCTCGCCCCGCTGCTGCTTCTGTGGGGGCTGACACGGGCCGCCCTGCTGCTGTGCGTGCTGAAGGTGATCGTCTTCCCCGGGCCGGACGTCACCAGCGACGTGTCGGTCATCTACCGGGGCTGGTACGACGTCCTGCGCACCGGAACGTTCCCGCTGGACGACGTGACCTGGCAGTACCCGCCCGCCGCGGCCCTGGCGATCCTCTCCCCCGGTCTGCTGCCGTTCCTGGAGTACGCCACCGCCTTCTTCGTCCTGGCCTGCCTCGCCGACCTGGTCACCCTGTGTTTGCTGCGGTACGCCGGCCGTCGTCCCGGACGGTCGCCGCGCGGTGCCTGGGTGTGGGTGGTGGGCGTGCCGCTGCTCGGGCCGACGGTGTACGCGCGCTACGACGTGATGGTGACCGCGGTCGCCGTGGCCGCGCTGCTGGCGGCCGCCCGGTACCCCCGGCTGGCGGGGGCGCTCGCCGGTTTCGGGGCACTGGTGAAGGTGTGGCCGGCGCTGCTGCTGCTCGCGGTGCGGCGGCGCGGGGCGTGGGTGTCGGCGGCGGTGACCGGTGCCGGTGTGGCCGGCCTGTTCGCCGTACTGATGCCGGGGGCGTTCGCGTTCCTGGCCTTTCAGCGGGACCGGGGGACGGAGGTGGAGTCGCTGGGGGCGCTCGTCTTCCATGTGGCGCGGCATCACGGCTGGGAGGGGGAGGTGCTGCTCAACTACGGATCGGTGGAGTTCCTCGGGCCGTATGTGGGCTGGGTGAGCACGGGGGCGCTGCTGCTGAGCGGGGCCGCGCTGGGGTGGCTGGTGCTGTGGCGGGTGGTGGCCGTCCGGTTCTCGGCGCACAGTGTCGCCGACGCGGCGTTCGTGGCGGTGCTCCTGTTCACGACGACGAGTCGGGTGATCAGTCCGCAGTACATGGTGTGGCTGGTGGGGCTCGGGGCGGTGTGTCTGTGTTTCCGCGGGAGTCGGATGGGGGTGGCGGTGGGGCTGGTGCTGGGGGCTTCGCTGGTGACGGTGCTGGAGTTTCCGGTGTGGTTCGCCCATGTGGTCGCCAGCGACTCGCTCGGGATCGCGCTGCTGGTTCTGCGCAACGGGCTGTTGGTGGTGGCGACGGTTGTGGCGGCGCGGGTGCTGTGGTGTGCGACGGTTCCCCGTCGGCGGTCGGTTCCCCGGGTACCCGGGCCGGCCCGTGCCGCCGAGACGCCGGTCTCGTCCTGATCCCGGGCGGTGCGGCCGTGTGTCGTGAGCCGGGGGGGCCGCGCGGCCCGGCGCTTGCGGGTGCCCCCGCGTTGGTGCGGGCCGGGAGTGGGTCGCGCCGCCCGGCGCTTACGGGGTGCCGTCGCGCCCACCCGTGCCGCCCCAGCGGCACGACTGCCCGCGGGAGCGGCCGGGGGGAGCGGCACGACTGCCCGCGGGAGCGGCCGGGGGAGCGGCACGGCTGGCCGTGGTTGTGGGAAGGCTCAGGCCAGTTGGTTCCTCACGTACTCCTGCCACTGCACTGTGAACTCCTCTCGGGTCGTCCCGAGAACTCGGTGCATCGCGGCCTCCACCGCGCCGTCGCGGTGTTCGTGTGCGCCCACCGCGCGGTAGAACTCGTCGAGGCGGTCCTCGCCCCAGTGGTCGGCGATGAGGCGGCAGGCCAGCCAGCCGCTCTCGTAGGCGCGGGCGAGGTGGTCCGCGTCGCCGGAGAAGCCGAAGTCCTCGTCGTCCGGCAGCCCGGCGGGCACCTCGCCCCGGCCCACCGCGTAGGCGAGCTCCGGTGCGACCTCCGCGGGGGCGCGGTCGCCGTCGCGGTAGCCGACCCAGTCGGCGAACCCCTCGGACAGCCACAGCGGGGTCGCGGCGGAGGTGTGGGCGCGGGTGGCGACGTGGGTGGTCTCGTGGGTGAGGACGACCTGCCGGCCCGAGTCGCCGAGCATTCCGAAGGCGTCCGGGTTGACGATGATCCGGTCCGCCGGGGCCCGCCCGTCCGCGCCGGTGGCGCCGGTGGTGACCGCGGCGATCCCCCGGTAGGAGGAGGCGGGCGAGCCCAGCAGGCCCGCCATGCCCTCCAGGGTCTCCGGGACGAGGACGACCACGCTCCGGGCCCACCGCGGGCCCCACGCGTCGGACACCGCGGGCACCGCGCGGTCGGCCAGTTCGGCGTAGTCCCGCAGCTTGTCGTCGGGCTGCCCGACGCCGAGGACCAGGCTGCGCTCGCCCCGCACGGCGCGTGCCGTGCCCTGGTCCCACAGTTGCTGGCCGGACTTCTTCGCGGGCCGGTCGGAGTCGACGGACCAGCGGCCGTCGCGGTCCCGGCTCAGGCTCAGGGAGCGGGCGGTGGTGACCGGGGACCGGTCGTGGCCCTCGACGCGGTAGCTCAGGTCGGCGGAGGCGGTGGCGGTGTCACCGGTGCGGTCGAGGGCGGTGACGCGGTAGGACCAGTCCGCGAGCGGCACCGCGCGCAGGTTGGCGAACCCGGCCCGGGTGCCGGTGCGGGCGTACGCGGCGGCGTCACGGTCGAGGACGGCCTCCGCGCGGCGGTCGAGGAGGGACTGCACCTGCGCGCGTGCGGCGTCGACGGCCGGTCCCCCGCCGCATCCCACCAGGGAGACGAGCAGCAGACACAGCGTCATCACCGACGCACCCGACACCCGCCTTCGACCAGCCATCTTCCCGAGGGTACGGGCGCCGGGCCGGTGCGGTCAGACCCTGGTGACCGACGCGACGGGCATCATGCCGACCGGGTCGTAGCGCACCGGGGCGCCGGGGTGGGGCGCGTGGATCACCTGGCCGTCGCCCATGTACATCCCGACGTGGGAGGCGTCGGAGCGGTAGACGACCAGGTCACCGGGGCGCGCCTCGGAGAGGGGGACCTGCCGGCCGGCGTGCCGCTGGGCCTGCGAGGTGCGTGGCAGCGCGACCCCGGCCTGGGCGTACGACCACTGGGTCAGCCCGGAGCAGTCGAAGGCGGACGGGCCCTCGGCGCCCCAGACGTAGGGCCTGCCGAGGGCGGAGCGGGCGGCGGCGACGGCGGCTGCCGCGCGGGCCGAGGCGGGCGCGCCGGACGGGCCGAGCAGGTCCGCGCGTGCGGAGCGGGTGGCGCGGTCCCAGGCGGCGCGTTCGCCGGCCGGGAGGGAGTCGAGCAGCCGGCGGGCCTCGGTGAGCTTGCGCTCGACGGTCCGCTTGTGCGCGGCGACGGCCTTGCGGCTCCTCTCCAGCGCGCCGAGCTTTCCGGCCGCCTCCGCGCGGTCCTGGTCGAGGGAGCGCAGGGCGCTCCTCAGTCTCCTCAGCTCGGCGGCCTGGTGGACGGTGATCCGGTCCAGTACGGAGGCCCTCTCGAGGTAGTCCTCCGGGTCGTCGGAGAGCAGCAGGGCGAGGGCGGGGCCTAGGCCGCCGGAGCGGTACTGGGCGCCGGCGAGCGAACCGAGCGACTCCCGCATGGTGTTGACGCGTGCCTGCTGCCGGGCGATCCCGTCCTGTGCGGTGGCGATCTGCCGGCGCAGTCCGTCGGCGCGCTCGTCGGCCTCGTTGTACGCCTCGGTCGCCTTCTCGGCCTCCCGGTAGAGGCGGTCCACCTCGGCCCGGGTGACGTCGTACGGCGTGGCCGCGGCCGGTACGGCGGCGAGGGCGGTGGCCGCCGCGGACAGCAGACCGAGGGCGACGGCGGCGCTCCGGTCGGCTCCGGACGACGGTGCGGTACGGCGATGGGACCCCACGGGAAGCCGCGCTCCTTCCACTGGCGGACAGGGAAACGCGGCAGACAGTAGCCCCACGGCGTCGGGCGAACCCTTGGCCGAGGCGACCGCACACAGTGACGCCCCGCCTGTGACCTGCGTCAGAGGCGGGGCGCGGGGAAGATCAGCGCGACGGGGAATCCCCCGAACGGCGGCAGCTAGACACGGACGCCGAACATGAACGGGCCGCCGATGGTGTTCATCGACTCGTAGCGCACGACGGTGCCGGTGCGCGGGGCGTGGATGATCTGGCCGTTGCCCGCGTAGAGGCCCACGTGGTGCAGGTCGTTGAAGAAGAAGACGAGGTCGCCGACCTTGAGCTGGCTCACCGAGTAGATCCTGGTGCCGTCGTTGGTCTGGGCCTCGGAGGTGCGCGAGATGCCGACGCCGGCCTGCGCGTAGGCCCAGGAGGTCAGGCCGGAGCAGTCGAAGGAGGACGGGCCGGTGGCACCGTAGACGTAGGGGGTGCCGAGCTTGCTCTGGGCGGCGGCGAAGGCGGCGGCGGCGCGGCCGGAACCGGCCGGGACGTTGACGTTCAGCGCCTCGCGCTCGCTGGCCCGGGTGGCGCGGCTCTCCTCCTGGGCGAGCTGGGCCTTCTCCGCGGCGGTGAGGCTGTTGAGCAGCTTCTGCGCGGAGGAGAGCTTGCTCTGGACCTCCTTCTTCTTGTTGCCCAGTTCGGTGCGGGTGGCGGAGAGGTCCTTGAGCTTCTCGGACGCCTCGGAGCGCTGCTGGGCGAGCTCGCGCTGCTTCTCCTGGATCTCCTTGAGCGCGTCGACCTGCTGGGTGCTCAACTGGTCGAGCGTGGACGCCTTGTCGAGGTAGTCGTCCGGGTCGGCGGAGAGGAAGAGCTGGACGGAGGGGTCGATGCCGCCGCTGCGGTACTGGGCGCTGGCCATCGAACCGAGGCCGTCGCGCAGCTCGTTGAGCTCCTGCTGGCCCTTGGCGACGTTGTCCTGGATCGTGGAGATCTCCTTCTGGAGCTTCTCCTGCTTCTCCTTGGCGCCGTTGTACTTCTCGGTGGCCTGCTCGGCCTGCTCGTAGAGCTTGTCGACCTTGGCCTTGACCTCGTCCTTGCTGGGCTTCTCGCTCGGCGCGGCGTTGGCGGCCTGCGAGCTCATGACGACAGCGGCTGCGGCAGCGGTGGTGAGCACGGTGACGCGTGCGCGGCTCGGCTGCTTGGGACGACGGTGGGACGCCACGGAGACGAGCTCCTTCTCGAGAGTGATCGCGCGAGCGAGGGTTCGAAGGGAGACCCTAGTGATTCTCTTGTGATCAGTTCAAATCCCTGGACACAAAATCTCCGTTACAGCCGGTTTATTTGATCCGAACTCACCTGCGGTGACGCCCTCTTGACGCTACGTTGCGTGACGGTTCCGTCAATTCGGGCAAAGATGCCGTACGTTGTACGGGGGACGGATGGGAATCAGATATCAGGAAAGCCTCTTGAGGAGCACCACCGACGCGACGGGGCGCGCGCCCGCGCGGGCCACCCCGTCGGCGACCTCGCGGTCGGTGGAGGCGACGATGACGGGCCGTCCCGGCGGCTCGGCGCGCACCAGCTGGCGGATCAGCTCGTCGGCGGTGACGCCCGGCTTGGAGAACAGCACCCGCACCCCGCGCGGCGGCGCGAGCAGCACCGGCGCGGCCAGTTCGGCGCCGTCGAAGACACAGGTCACCTCGGCGCCGGTCTGGGCGGCGAGCTGGGCGAGCTGGCCCAGCAGCCTGAGCCGCTGCTTCTCCAGGGGCATCTGGGGATAGCCGGTCTTGGTGACGTTGTAGCCGTCGACGACCAGATGGGCCTGCGGCAGCGCCAGCAGCTGGTCGAGGACGGCCGGGTCGTGCTCGGACAGCGCGCGGTTGGCGATGTCCTTCGGGGTCATACGGCCGGGCTCGACGGCGTCCACGGTCTCGGCGGGCCGGACGGACACGGGGGGCAGCGCCAGCTCCCGGCGGAGTCCCTGGGCGGCGTCGAGGACGGTGTCGAGGAGCAGCCGGACCCGCATGTCCTCCACGCTGCGGCCCTCCCGGGCGGCCCGGCGGGCGGCCTCCAGGGCGGCCTCGGTCTCCCCCAGCCGGGCCTTGAGGCGCCGGCTCTCGCTCTCGGCGGCCGACACCTGGGCGTGGCCCTCGGCGCGCACGGTCTCCATCTCGCCCCGCAGCTTGCGCACGGCGGCCTCGCCGCGCTTGACGTCGCTGAGGGCGGAGCGCAGCTTGCGGTGCAGCGACTCGGCTTCCTTCTTCGCCGACTCCAGCTCGGTGCGCAGCCGCTCGGTCTCGGACCTGGTGTGCTCACGGGCCCGGGCGAGTTCGGCGCGCAGCCGCTCCAGCTCGGCCCGGGTCTCCTCGTCGGCGCGCTCGGCGTCGGCGCGCTGGGCCTCCTCGCCGGCGGCGGTCACCAGCTTGACCCAGCCGGCCGGGCGGAGCACATAGGCCGCGGCCGCCACGTCGAGCGGGTCCGCGGCCGGGGGCGGGGAGCCGGAGTCGAGAGCGCCGGTCAGTTCCGGCTGGGCCTCTCTGAGCTTCTCCCCGATGCGCTGCCGGAACAGCGGATCGGTCTCCAGCGCCGCGGCCATGGCGTTGCCGGCGAACTTGGCACGCCGGTTCGGGGCGAAACGCGCGTACTGCCGCAGCTGGGCGGGCAGCTCGGCGACCGTGAGCCCGCCGAAGCCGTCGGCGACGATCTGGACGACCCGGCGGCGCACTCCGTCGGGCAGCGGACGGTCGAGCACCTCGGCGGCGCCGTCCTGCGGCCCCCCGCCCGTGGTCTCCACCATCCGTCACACCCCAATGTCCGTGTGCGACCCCGCGCGCGGGGTCGCCGTCAGCGGGTCCCTCCCCCACTCTCGACTTCGCTCGAGCGGGAGGGACCCCCTTCGCTCAGGAGCCGGCACCCGGCCTGTCCACGAGTTCCACCTGGTCCACGGCGTTGCACCAGCGGCACCGCACCGACTCGATGGTCTCATCGAGCACCTCACGCTCCTCGACCTTGGGCTCTCCGGCCAGATCGAGGTGGATGTACTCGACGACCTTCGACGAGCGGGTCACGTCGAAGCGGGTGAGGTTTCCGCAGAGGGTGCAGCGCCACCGCGTCGAGGCGGTCGGCAGAGGAACCGTCATCGTGGCTGTTCGCCTTCCTTCCAGTGTCCGTGACACACCGGCTCCCCGGTGCGTATGGCTCGTAACCCTACGGCCTGGCGGGTCCCCGCCGCCCGCCCGTCCACGGCGGCGAGGCGGTCTGTGCTGTTGCGTCCGGTTACGTCATGCTCTGTATTCATGATCCGCAACTGGAGTGCGTCGGCCGCCGGGGCGATCCGGGGCACCTCCGCGCCGGTGACCCACACCCTCATCGTGCTGTGCTGCCTGGTCTTCCTGATCGGGCCGGCCTCCGGCCTGCATCCGGCCCACGGCTCCGGGGAGGAGCTGCTGGACGCGCAGAGGGCCTATTTCCGGCACTGGGGGGTCATTCCCGCAGACCTGTTCGAAGGGTCCCCCGGGGCCGTCCTCACCCCCGCCACGGCGCTGTTCGTGCACGGCGGCTGGGTGCACCTGCTCGGCAACATGCTCTTCCTCCACGTCTTCGGAGCGATGACCGAGGCACGGATGGGCCGGGTGCGGTTCACCCTGTGCTACGCCGGCTGCGGCTACCTCGCGCTGCTGGGGTACGCCGCCGCCAACGCGGACTCCGAGCGGTCCCTGGTCGGCGCCTCCGGGGCGATCTCGGCGGTGCTCGGCGCGTTCCTCTTCCTGTTTCCCCGGGCCCGGGTGACCAGTCTCCTGCCGTTCCTGTTCTTCCTGCCGGTACGGCTGCCGGCGTGGGTGGTGCTGCCGTTCTGGGCGGCGCTGCAGTGGGCGGCGGCGGGGCGGGCGGGCGAGGGGCCGGGGGTGGCGTACCTGGCGCACCTGATCGGGTTCGGGCTGGGCTTCGGCTACGCGTGGGTGCGCTTCGGCAGGGCGACTACAGTGAAGGCCACCCCTGCTCCGGCCCCCGAGGGAGAGAACCAGCCGTGATCACCGCGATCGTCCTCATCAAGACCAGCGTGGACCGGATCCCCGAGATCGCGGAGCGGATCGCCGCGCTGGAGAGTGTCAGCGAGGTGTTCTCCGTGACCGGGACGTATGACCTGATCGCCATGGTGCGGGTGCGGGAGCACGAGGACCTGGCGGAGGTCATTCCCGGGCGGATCAGCAAGATCCCGGGGGTGGAGGGGACCGACACGCACGTGGCGTTCCGTACGTACTCGCAGCACGATCTGGAGGCGGCGTTCGCCATCGGGCTGGACAGCTAACGGTCAGCCGGGGCGGAGGGCTCGGCCTTCGGTCGGTGGCGGTCCGGGGTGTCTCAGCCGGTTTTTCGCCCCCACCGCCCCTTCCCGTCCCGAACCCGGGGCTCCGCCCCGGACCCCGCTCCTCAAACGCCGGAGGGGCTGGATTGTGCCGGAGGGACTGGATTTCAGCGGGCGGATGACTTTCGGCGGGCGGATGAAGAGTTCTTCATCCGGCGCTCATCCTGGGGCTCCGGTGCGGTGCGCAGGATCGGGGCATGGTCTTCACTCGCCGGATGGCGGCGCTCGCCGCCGTCGTGCTGATTCCGCTGGGCGTCGCCGCGACCAGCTTCGCGCTCGCCGACAGTCCCGCACCGCCCAAGGTGCCGCCCCGGGTCGAACTGGACAGCGGCTCCCCCACTCCGACGTCCACGGCCCCGTCCGCGCGGCCCGAGCCGACGCCGAGCGACGAGGTCGTCTCCCGGCCTCCGGTGACCGACAGCCCCGCGGATGACGACGATGACGACGACGGACCCGGTGACGACGGCTGACGCTCCCCGCCGGCGGATCTCCGCCCGGGTCCGCATCCTGCTGTGGCTGCTGTTCGTCATGGCGGTCGCGCTCGGCTCGGTCGCCATGACCACCCGTTCCTTCCTGCTGCGGGACGTCGACCACCGGATCAACGGGCTGCTCGCCCAGGAGGCCGGCGAGTTCGCCAACTTCGAGGAGCGCGGCTTCGATCCGGAGACGGGCCGGCCCTTCACCGACCCGGACCGGCTGCTGCGGGTCTTCCTGGAACGGCAGTACGCCGACCCGGACGAGGAGCTGATCGGCCTGGTCGCGCGGAAGAGCGGCGGCCCGGCGAAACTCACCCAGCCGCGCGACCTGCCCGTCGCCCTGCCCCTGCACCGGGACGGCGACGCCCGGCGCCGCGTCTTCGACTCGCCCGACGCCTCCGGCGTGCTGCACCGGCCCGAGGGCGAGATCCGCTGGGCCAAGGTGTCCGTGGCCCGGCACGGCGGCGGCGCACCCGAGGCGGCGTTCGTCGTCGCCTTCCACCCCGAGCGCGAAGTGGCGCGGGTGGACGAGGTGTTCCGGGTGCTGCTCGCCATCTCCGGGGTCGCCCTGCTGCTGACCACCGGCATCGGCTGGGCGGTCGCCGGGCGGATCCTGCAGCCCGTACGGCTGGTGCGCACCGCCGCCGCGCAGCTCACCGAGCAGGACCTCACCCGCCGTATCCCGGTGCGCGGCCGCGACGACATCGCGGCCCTCGCCGAGACGTTCAACGCGATGCTCGACCGGCTGGAGCGGGCCTTCGCCGCCCAGCGCCAGTTCGTCGACGACGCCGGCCACGAACTGCGCACCCCGATCACCATCGTGCGCGGCCATCTGGAGCTGATGGGCGACGATCCGGCCGAACGCGAGGAGACCGTCCGGCTCGTCACCGACGAACTCGACCGGATGAGCCGCATCGTGGAGGACCTGCTGCTGCTCGCCAAGGCCGAACGCCCCGACTTCGTCACCCCGGAGCCGGTCCAGCTCGCCGAACTCACCGCCGACGTCTACGTCAAGGCCCGCACCCTCGGCGAACGCGACTGGCAGCTCACCGACATAGCCGACCGGGAGGCGGAGCTGGACCCCCAGCGGATCACCCAGGCGATGGTGCAGCTCGCGCAGAACGCGGTGCAGCACACCACCACCGGCCAGACCATCCGCATCGGTTCCCGCGCGCGGGGCGCGCGGATCGAGCTGTACGTCGCCGACTCCGGGCCCGGTGTCCGGCCGCAGGACCGTGAGCTGGTCTTCGAACGTTTCCGGCGCGGCACCTCCCGGCGCGGGGCGCGCGGTTCGGGCGCCGGGCTCGGCCTGTCGATCGTCAAGGCGATCGCCGAAGGCCACGGCGGCCGGGTCCGCCTGCACGACACCGAGGGCGGCGGCGCCACCTTCGTACTCACCCTGGGAGACACACGGACGTGAACCGGATTCTGATCGTCGAGGACGAGGACCGCATCGCCTCCTTCGTGGAGAAGGGCCTGCGCGCCAACGGCTTCACCACCACCGTCGTCCCCGACGGCGAGGCCGGCTACGAGTACGCCCTGACCGGCGGTTTCGACCTGGTCGTCCTGGACATCGGGCTGCCCGGCCGGGACGGCTTCACCGTGCTGCGCGAGCTGCGCGAGTCCCGGGTGACGACCCCGGTGATCGTGCTGACCGCGCGGGACTCGGTGCGGGACACGGTGGCCGGTCTGGAGGGCGGCGCCGACGACTGGATGACCAAGCCGTTCCGCTTCGAGGAACTGCTCGCCCGGGTACGGCTGCGGCTGCGTACGGCGGCCCGGGCACCGGAGGTGACGGTGCTCAGGTCCGGCTCGCTCAGCCTCGATCTGCGCACCCGCCGCGCCCGCGCCGGGGAGCGCACCGTCGATCTGACGGCCCGTGAGTTCGTGCTGCTGGAACTGTTCCTGCGCCACCCCGGACAGGTGCTCTCCCGCGAGCAGATCCTCTCCCACGTGTGGGGCTACGACTTCGACCCGGGCTCCAACATCGTGGACGTCTACGTGCGGGCGCTGCGCAAGAAGCTCGGCGCGGAGAAGGTGGAGACGGTCCGCGGGATGGGCTACCGCCTCCCCGCGTGACGGCCCCGCCGCCGGGTGAAGTTCCCTTCATCTCCCGCTCATCGACGGCTCACCGCCCCCGTGGATCGTCGATGACGTGACACTGAACCCCCGCTTGGCCGCGGCCCTGTGCGTGGCGCTGTCGCTGTGCGCGCTGCTCGCGGTCCCCGGCAACTTCCCCGGTCTCGGCGGGGACGCGCGCCTCACCCTCGCCGTGTTCGCGCTGGCGACCTGTGCGTGGGTCGGTACGCCGATCGACGACACGTACATCGCGCTGGGCGCCGGACTCGCGCTGACGGTGACCGGGGTGATCAGCAGCGACACCCTGTTCGGCACCCTGGGCGACTCGACGGTGTGGCTGCTGATCTGCGCGTTCGTGCTGGCCGCCGCGGTGAGCCGGACCGGGCTCGCGGGGCGGGCGGCGGCCTTCCTGGTCGGCGGGGCCCGTACCGTACGGCAGTTGACGCATCTGACGACGGCCGCGCTGGTCGTCACGGCGTTCGCGGTGCCGGCCACCTCCGGCCGGGCGGCGCTCGCCCTGCCGGTGTTCCTCGCCCTGGCCAAGGCACTCACCGACCGGAAACGACTGGTCGTGATGCTGGCGCTGCTGTTCCCGACCGTCATCCTCCTGTCCGCGGTGGCGACCCTGATCGGTGCGGGAGCGCATCTGATCACCGTGTCGGTGCTGTGGGAGGCCGCCGGGGAACGGGTCGGCTTCACCGAGTGGCTGCTGCTCGGGCTGCCGCTGGCCGTGGCCTCCTCCCATCTCGCCGCCGAGGCCGTCCTGTTGACCACCACCCGGCGCGCGGACCGCAAGGGCGGCGTGCACATCACCGCCGAGGAGATCCAGCGGCACAGCGACCGCCCGGTGACCGGCCCCTGGAGCCAGGCCGAGAAGCGCTGCGCCCTGCTGCTGGCCACGGTCGTCGCCCTGTGGTGCGGCGAGCCGCTGCACCAGGTGTCACCGGCCGTGGTCGCGCTGATCGGCGCGGTCGTCGCCGCCTCGCCGGCGCTCGGCACCGTACGGCTGAAGGACGCGCTGAAGACGGTGCCCTGGTCGCTGCTGCTGTTCATGGCGGCGACGATGGCGATGGGTGTGGCGCTCGCCGAGTCGGGCGCGGCCGGGTGGCTGGTCGGCGGGGTGCCGGCGGGGATCACGCCGGTGATGTTCCTGGCGGTCGTCATCGCGGTCAGCACGGCCGCCCATCTGGTCCTGCAGTCCCGTTCCGCCCGTTCCTCCGTGCTGGTCCCGCTGGTGGTCGCGGCGGCCGTGGGCGCCGGGGTGAACCCGGTCGCCGCGGCGCTCGCCTCCACCGCCGCCGCGGGCTTCTGCCACACGCTCCCGGCCTCCGCGAAGCCGGTCACGCTCTTCGCGGACATCCCCGGCACCCCCACCTACACCCCGCGCGACCTGCTGCGGCTGTCCGCCGTGCTGGCCCCGCTCACCGCCGCCCTGGTCCTGCTCTTCGCCGTCGCGGTGTGGCCGCTGCTCGGCGTCCCCGTGACCCGCTAAGGAGTTCCCCTCATGCTGAACCGTGTCGTCGTGGCCCCCAGCGGCTTCAAGGAGTCGCTGTCCGCCCAGGCAGCCGCCGACGCCATCGCGGCGGGCGTCCGCCGGGTGCTGCCGGACGCCGAGATCGACCGGATCCCGCTGGTGGACGGCGGTGAGGGCACGGCCTCGGCGCTGGCCTCGGCGACCGGCGGCCGACTGGTCGCGCTGGCCGCCACCGGCCCGGTCGGCGAACCGGTCGGCACCCACTTCGCGCTGCTCGGCTCCCGGGACACGGCGGTGGTGGAGATGGCGGCGGTCGCCGGCCTCTCCCTGGTCCCCCGCACCCGGCGCGACCCGGGCGCCACCACCACGTACGGCGTCGGGGAACTGATCCGCGCCGCCCTCGACCAGGGCGTACGGCGGATCCTGGTGGGCTGCGGCGACTCGGGCACCTCCGACGGCGGCGCGGGCGCGCTCCAGGCGCTCGGCGCGCGACTGCTGGACGCGGACGGGTTCGAACTGGCTCCCGGAGGAAGTGAGTTGACGCGCCTGGCCCGTATCGACCCGACCGGGCTCGATCCCCGCCTCGCCGACGTGGAACTCCTCGTCGCCTGCAATCCCTTCAACGTGCTGTGCGGGGAGCGGGGCGTGGCCCGGGTGTTCGGTCCGCAGAAGGGGGCGGGTCCGGAGCAGGTGGAGGAGTTGTCGGCGGCGCTGGAGAACTGGGCGCGGGTGCTGACCCGCGATCTCGCCGTCACCGGCACCGATCTGCGCCTCGGGCGGGGTACGGGCGCCTCCGGCGGGCTCGGCGCCGGGCTCGCCGCCCTGGGCGGGGCCCTCCTGCCGCGCTTCCACGTCCTGCTGGACCACCTCGACCTGGACGCCCGGCTGGCCCGCGCCGATCTGGTCGTCACCGCGGAGGGGGCGCTGGACCACCAGACGCCGCGCGGGAAGGTGCCGGCGGAGGTGGCACGGCGCGCCAAGCTGTCGGGGCGGCCGGTGCTGGCGCTCGCGGGGACGCTCGGGGAGGGGGCGGGGGAGGTACCGGGGGTGGATGCCTGTCATGGCATCCTGCCCGCGCCGATGGCTCTGGCGGAGGCGCTGGTCCGCGGCGCGGAGCTCCTCACCGACGCGACGGAGCGCGCCCTGCGCATGATCGTGCTGGGCGCCCGGCTGCCGGCAACCACCTAGTTTTTCGCCCCCGCCGCCCCTTCCCGTTCCCGTCCCCGGGGGGGGCGCTGCCCCCGGACCCCCGCTCCTCAAACGCCGGAGGGGCTGAAAGTTAGCCCCTCCGGCGTTTGAGGAGCGGGGTCTGGGGCGGAGCCCCAGGTTCGGGACGGGAAGGGGCGGCGGGGGCGAAACCCTCTCAGGCGGAGGTGTCCGGCACGCAGCGGCCGTCCACCGTGCGGTAGTTCCAGCGAGCCCCGTCCCGTACGAGCTCCCGTACCGCCCGCACGAACCGCTCCACGTGCTCATCGGGCGTCCCCGCCCCGAAACTGACCCGGATCGCGTTGAGCGACTTCTCACCGGGCCCCGCCTCAGGCGCCCCGCACTCCCCCTGCGCCCGCGCATCGCCACCGAGCAGCGTACGCACCAGCGGATGCGCGCAGAACAACCCGTCCCGCACCCCGATGCCGTACTCCGCGGACAGCGCCGCGGCGAAGTGGGAGCTGTTCCAGCCCTCCACGACGAAGGAGAGCACACCGACGCGCGGGGCGTCGTCCCCGAACAGGGACAGGAACCGCACCTCGGGCACGTCCGCGAGCCCTTCGCGCACCACGCGGACCAGCCGCTCCTCACGCGCGGCCAGCGCCTCGAACCCGGCCTCGGTGAGCGCCTTGCAGGCGGACGCGACGGCGTGGGCGCCGATGACGTTGGGCGAGCCGGCCTCGTGACGGGCGGCGCCCTCGTGCCACTCCACGTCCACTCCCCCGTCCTCGCGCCGGGTGACCTTGCGGCTGGCGCCGCCGCCCGCGAGGTAGGGCTCGGCCTCCCGGAGCCAGTCGGCGCGGCCGGCCAGTACACCGGAGCCGAAGGGGGCGTACAGCTTGTGCCCGGAGAAGGCGACCCAGTCGACGTCCAGGTCGGTCACCGAGACGGCGTGGTGCGGGGCGAGCTGGGCGGCGTCCAGCACGATCCGCGCGCCGTGCGCGTGCGCGGCGGCGGCCAGTTCCCGTACGGGCCACAGCTCGCCGGTGACGTTGGAGGCGCCGGTGACGCAGACCAGGGCGGGGCCGTGGGGGTCTCGGCCGGCGAGGGCGCGCTCGAGGGTCTCCACCGCCCGCCGGGGGCTGCGCGGAGCGTCCAGGCAGGTGACCCGCGCGTCCCGCCAGGGCAGCAGGGAGGCGTGGTGCTCGGTCTCGAAGACGAAGACCTCGCAGCCGTCGGGGAGCGCGGCGGCGAGCAGGTTGAGGGAGTCGGTGGTGGACCGGGTGAAGACCACCTGGTCCCCGGTACGGCAGTCGAGGAACTCGGCGACGGTCCGGCGGGCGTTCTCGAACAGGTCGGTGGAGAGCTGGGAGAGGTATCCGGCGCCCCGGTGGACGCTGCCGTAGTACGGGGCGTAGGCGGCCACGTCGTCCCAGACCTGTTGGAGGGCGGGGGCGCTGGCGGCGTAGTCGAGGGCGGCGTAGGTGACCTCGCCCCCGGTGACGAGGGGGACGGTGACGTCCCGGCCGAGGACGGGCAGCGGGGCGCGGACGGACCGGTCGGCGGCAACGGCGGAAACGGACATGACACAACTCCCGGTGAGGCAGGCGGAATCCCCGCGCGAGCGCACATCGCTCAAGCACGGAAGGAAGGGAAAAAGGGTGCGCGGAGGCGGGGCTCGGCAGCCCTAACGCATTCGCTTGCTCACGGAAGACTCCTCGACGACCAGGACCCCTGGTGTGCGAGGGGTCCGCGCTTGCCGTGAGCCTTGCTGCTCGCGGCCTGGTCTTCACCCGGGGCACCCCGCCACGGACGGAGGGTTGCCGGACAGCCGGCCGGGGCCTGATGGCTGTCACTCATGACCTGGTCGGAAAAGTACGCGAAATGATCGGTGCCCCGCAACCCGTGTCCGGATCACGGGACATCCCACCGCCGGGCAGGTCTTACGCGTTGCTGACGGTCACCCAGCGTTCCAGGACCCGCTTGGCGGCCCCCGAGTCGATCGACTCGGCCGCCTTCGCCATTCCGGCGCGGAGCTGTTCCGTCAGGGTGCCGTCGCCCGGTTCCAGGGCCACCAGGGCCGCCGCCGAGTTCAGCAGCACCGCGTCCCGTACGGGGCCCGGTTCGCCGTCGAGGAGCCGACGGGCGACCTCGGCGTTGTAGGAGGCGTCGGCGCCGCGCAGCGCCTCCACGGGCACGAGGTCGATGCCGACGTCGCGCGGGTCGAAGGTCTCCTCGGCGACCTTGCCGTCGCGGACCACCCACACCTTGGAGGTGGCGGTGGTCGTCAGCTCGTCCAGGCCGTCGTCGCCGCGGAACACCAGCGTCGAATTGCCGCGTTCGGCGAAGACCCCGGCCATGATGGGCGCCATCCGCGGGTCGGCGACCCCGACGGCCTGTGCCTTGACCCGTGCCGGGTTGGCCAGCGGGCCGAGGAAGTTGAACACCGTGCGGACGCCCAGCTGGCCCCGCGCGGCGGCCACGTGGCGCAGCGCCGGGTGGAACTTCACCGCGAAGCAGAAGGTGATCCCGGCCTCCTCGGCGACCTCGGCCACCCGTCGCGGCGTCAGCTCCAGATTGACGCCGAGCTTCTCCAGGACGTCGGAGGCGCCGGACGCGGAGGACGCGGCCCGGTTGCCGTGCTTGACGACCTTCGCGCCGGTGCCGGCCACGACGATCGAGGACATCGTGGAGATGTTCACCGTCTTGGCGCCGTCACCGCCGGTGCCGACGATGTCGACGGTCGCGCCCGGCACCTCGATCACATGGGCGTGGTCGTACAGCGCCCGTACGCAGCCGGTGATCTCCTCGACGGTCTCGCCCTTGGCACGCAGGGACACCGCGAACCCGGCGATCTGCGCGTCGGTCGCCTCACCGCGCATGATCAGGTCCATCGCCCAGGCGGTGTCGTCGGCGGTCAGGTCCCGGCCGTCCAGCAGCCCGTTCAACACGGCGGGCCAGGAGCGGCCCGCCGCGGTGTCGCCTCCAGCGGGGGTCACAGCGCTCATGGCCGCTCCTGATGGTCGTAGAAGAGTCCGGGAACCCGGCAGGGTACCGGTGTCCACCCTATCCAGGTCCGGGGACGGCGAAGGGCCCCCGTCCGCAGAACGGACGGGGGCCCTTCGCCGTCGTGTGGCGACTGGGGTGAGGCGCTGAAGGTGATCAGTGGTGGCCGTGGCCGCTCGTGATCTCCTTGTACTCCTCGACGGTCGGCTTCGGGATCTGGGCGTCCTCGCCGTAGTAGCCCTTGCTCAGCTTGGCGCGCAGCTTCTCGGTCGCCTTCACCTTGCGCTTCACGCCGTTCTCGTCGACCGTCGGGCCGATCTCGGCCGGCTTGTACTGCTCGTGCGCGGTGAGGGTGTACATCTGCTCCTGGCTGAGCGGCTCGTGCACCTCGATGAACTCACCGTGCGGCAGGCGCTTGATGATGCCCGACTCGCGGCCGTGCAGCACCTTGTCCTTGTCCCGGCGCTGGAGGCCGAGGCAGATCCGCTTGGTGACGACGAACGCGATGACCGGTCCCACGAAGAAGCCGATGCGGACGAACCAGGTGACCGCGTTGATCGACAGGTGGAAGTGGGTGGCGAAGATGTCGTTGCCACCACCGATCAGCATGATGATGTACGCCGTGACCCAGGCGACGCCGAAGGCCGTACGGGTCGGCGCGTTGCGCGGCCGGTCCAGGATGTGGTGCTCGCGCTTGTCCCCGGTGATCCAGGACTCGATGAACGGGTAGAGCGCGATGATCGCCAGGAAGAGACCGAAGATCACCAGCGGGACGAAGACGCCCAGGACCAGGGTGTGGCCCCAGAGGTTGATCTCCCAGCCGGGCATGGCGCGGACCAGGCCCTCGGCGAAGCCCATGTACCAGTCGGGCTGGGCGCCCGTGGAGACCATGTCCGGACGGTACGGGCCCAGGGCCCAGATCGGGTTGATGGACGCGATGCCGGCGATCAGGGCGGTGAAGCCGAAGACCAGGAAGAAGAAGCCTCCCGCCTTGGCCATGTAGACCGGCAGCAGCGGCATGCCCACGACGTTCTTGTTGGTCCGTCCGGCACCCGCGAACTGCGTGTGCTTGTGGTAGAAGACCAGGATCAGGTGGGCGACCACCAGGCCGAGCATGATGCCCGGCAGCAGCAGGATGTGGATCGAGTAGAACCGGGCGACGAAGTCGGTGCCGGGGAACTCTCCGCCGAACAGGAACATCGAGATGTACGTGCCGACGATCGGCACGGACAGGATCGCGCCCTGGGTGAAGCGGACACCGGTTCCGGAGAGCAGGTCGTCCGGCAGCGAGTAACCGGTGAAACCGGTGAACATGCCGAGGACGAACAGCAGGAAGCCGAACAGCCAGTTGATCTCACGCGGCTTGCGGAACGCGCCGGTGAAGAAGACGCGCATCATGTGCACGAACATGCCGGCCAGGAAGATGACCGCGGCCCAGTGGTGGATCTGCCGGATCAGCAGACCGCCACGGACGTCGAAGCTGATGTCCAGCGTCGACTTGTAGGCCTCGCTCATCAGCTGTCCCTGCAGCGGGACGTAGCTGCCGTGGTACTCCACCTCGTTCATCGACGGGTGGAAGAACAGCGTCAGGTACACACCCGTGAGGATGATGATGAGGAAGCTGTAGAGGCAGATCTCGCCCAGCATGAAGGACCAGTGGTCCGGGAAGATCTTGCGCATGTTGGCCTTGGCCAGGGAGTAGATCCCCAGCCGGCCGTCGGCCCAGTCGGCGACGCGCTCGCCGGCCGGTGCCTTCCCGCGCGAGCGGGACTCGGGGGTCGTCGTAGTACTCATCCGCGCTCCCAGAAGGCAGGACCGACGGGCTCTGCGAAGTCGCCGAGCGCTTCGAGGTAACCCTCGTCGTTCACGCCGATGCGCAGCTGCGGCAGCGGGTGACCGGCGGGGCCGAAGATGACCTTGGCACCGTCGGAAAGGTCGAAGGTGGACTGGTGGCAGGGGCACAGCGCGTGATGCGTCTGCTGCTCGTACAGGGAGATCGGGCAACCGACGTGGGTGCAGATCTTCGAGTACGCGAGGATGCCCTCGTGCGACCACTCGAGCGACTGCTTGTCCTTGATGTCGTCCGGCTGGATACGGACCAGCATCAGGGCAGCCTTGGCGATCTCGTTCTGGAAGCCGTGGTCGTGCTCCTCCAGGCCCTCGGGCTTGGCGAAGGTCAGCGAGCCCACGATGAGGTCGGACGGCCGCAGCGGCTCGTTGGTGTTCATGTTGACGAGCAGCTTGCCCTTGCCCCACAGGGTGTGCCGCAGCTTGGTCTCGGGCAGCGGCCCGAGCTCGCGCAGCAGCACGACGCCGGAGAGCGGGAACAGGGCGAGGGCGCCGAACATGGTGTTGCGGATCAGCTTGCGCCGGCCGAGCGCCGACTCCTTGGCACCCTGGCGGAAGTCGTCCATGACCTTCGCCTTGACCTCGGGCGAGGCCTCGATCGGGTGCCGCTCGTCGGCCAGTTCCTCGTCGGACATCAGGGTGCGGGCCCAGTGGACCGCGCCCGCGCCGATGGCGAACAGGGCGATGCCGAGCGTCACGCCGAGCGCGAAGTTCAGGGCGCTGATGTGGCCCAGCGGGAAGATGTAGACGATCTTCTCGACCGGGATCGCCACGAACGAGGCGATGAAGCCGATGGTGGCCAGCATCGACAGCGTGAACATCAGGGCGACCGCGCGCTCGGACCGCTTGGCGGCCCGCTCGTCGATGTCCTGGATCCGGTGCTCGTGGGGCGGCAGGCCCGGGTCGGCGAACGGGTTCTTCTCGTCCGCGACCCTCACTGCGCCGTGGGTGGTGTCCCGCGCTGCGGGCAGGTTCTCTTCGGGGATGTCTTGGCTACTCATGACTTCTTGGCCTTTGCGGTCCGAGCGGCGACCCACACGGCGACGGCGATCAGGCCGCCGAGACCGAAGATCCAGCCGAACAGGCCCTCGCTGACCGGGCCCAGCCCGCCCAGCGACATGCCGCCCGGGCTCTCGGACTCGTCGGTGTTGACCTCGCCCAGGTACGCGATGATGTCCTTCTTGTTCTGCTCCGTCAGCGTGCTGTCGGGGAAGGAGGGCATGTTCTGCGGGCCGGTGAGCATGGCCTCGTAGATGTGCTTGGGAGCGACGTCCTCAAGAGTGGGGGCGTACTTGCCGTGCGTGAGCGCACCGCCCTTGCCGGTGAAGTTGTGGCACTGCGCGCAGTTGTTGCGGAACAGTTCGCCGCCCTTGGCGATGTCGGCGCCCTCGGGGCCGTACTGCTCGGCGGTGGGGACGGCCGGGCCGGCGCCCAGGGAGGCGATGTACGCCGCCAGCTGGTCGATCTCGGCCTGCGTGTAGACGGCCGGCTTGTCCGGGACCTGCGCGGCCTGCGAGGTGGCGGCCGGCATACGGCCGGTGCTCACCTGGAAGTCGACGGCCGCGGCGCCCACGCCCACCAGGCTCGGGCCGTCGGACGTGCCCTGACCGCCGGTGCCGTGGCAGCTGGCGCAGCCGACCGAGTAGAGCTTCTTGCCCTCCTCGATCGTGAGGGACTGGGCGGTTTCGTCGGCCTGCGCCTTGCCCGCGGGTGCGAACACGGCGTAGAGCCCCCCGGTGCATGCCAGCGCGAGGAGTAGGACGACGAGCGCCGCCAGCGGATGGCGTCGTCGTGCGGAGAGCTTTTTCACGGATTACCCCGGTGTCAGGATCTTCTGCGTCGATGCTTCTGGTTGGTGCGCCCGGAAGGGGGCGCGCGCGGATGTGGGCCCGGCTACTTGATCATGTAGATCGTGGCGAAGAGGCCGATCCAGACGACATCGACGAAGTGCCAGTAGTAGGACACGACGATGGCCGCGGTCGCCTGCTCGTGGGTGAACCTCTTGGCTGCGTAGGTCCGGCCCAGGACCAGCAGGAAGGCGATGAGACCGCCTGTCACGTGCAGGCCGTGGAAGCCGGTGGTCAGGTAGAACGCCGAGCCGTACGGGTCGGAGGAGAGGGACAGGCCCTCGTGCTTGACCAGCTCGGTGTACTCGAAGACCTGACCGCCGATGAAGATCGCGCCCATGATGAAGGTGACGACGAACCAGCCCCGGAGCTTCTTCACGTCACCGCGCTCGGCGGCGAACACGCCGAGCTGGCAGGTGAGGGAGGAGAGCACCAGGATCGTGGTGTTCGTCGCCGAGAACGGGAAGTTCAGGGCGTCGGCCTTCTCCGACCAGAAGTCGGGTCCGGTCACCGATCGCAGAGTGAAGTACATCGCGAAGAGGGCCGCGAAGAACATCAGCTCGGAACTCAGCCAGATGATGGTTCCGACGCTGGTGAGGTTCGGTCGGTTGACCGACGGGTGCGCGTGCCCGGTATCTACTGTCGTTGCTGTCGCCACGCCGACATTATGTCGGTCGCTTATCCCGCCCTCACTCCCGGGGGTGCCGTTCGGTGTGTTCGGCCCTCCTGGACTGCCCGTATGGCCCATCCGGGGCCCGTGCCGGAGCCGTCTCGGAGCCGTCTCGAAGGCGTGTCCGAACCAGTGTTGACAAGCGGTCGGAAGGGGTAGCATCCGCGCCATCGGTACCCGAAGTTCCCGACAGAGCCGTGCCCTCTCTCTTACGCGTGGAGGAACAATGCAGGCGACCGCCACGGTGCTGGTCTACAGCGACGACGCCAACACCCGGGAGCAGGTGCGGCTCGCCACCGGGCGGCGGCCGGCGCCGGACGTGCCCGTCGTGGAGTTCGTGGAGTGCGCGACCCCGGCGGCCGTACTGGCCGAGCTGGACCGGGGCGGCATCGATGTGTGCGTACTGGACGGCGAGGCCGTGCCGATGGGGGGCATGGGGATGTGCCGGCAGATCAAGGACGAGGTGTTCAACTGTCCGCCGGTGCTTCTGTTGATCGGCAGGCCGCAGGACGCGTGGCTGGCGACGTGGAGTCGCGCCGAGTCCGCGGTGACCCTGCCGGTGGAGCCGGTGGAGTTCGCCTCGGCGTTGGCTTCGTTGCTGCGGCAGAAGTATTTGCAGAGCGCCTGAGGGGGCGGACCTGTCCGTGGTTCGGCGGCCCCGGGCCGGTGGGGGTTGTTCGCGCAGTTCCCCGCGCCCCTGAGGGCGCTGCCCCCCCGGGGCATTCACACGGTCTGTGGCCTCAGCCTGGCCTGCTCCGCCTCACTGGAGGCGTTCGGGGCGGTGCCCACCAGGGCGCTGCCCGCCTGCCACTTGGGCCAGTCGAGGTTCCAGTCGCCGTAGCCGTTGCCGAAGGGTTCCATCGTTTCGCCGGCCGAGTTCTCGACCTTGACGATGTCGCCCTCGCGGACGGTGTCGAAGAACCACTCCGCGTCGTCGGTGCTCATGCCGACGCAGCCGTGGCTGACGTTGTCGTAGCCCTGGGAGCCGACGGACCAGGGCGCGGCGTGCACGTACTCGCCGCTCCAGGTCACCCGGGTGGCGAACTCGACGTCCATGTCGTACGACTCCGCCGAACCCTCGGCGATGCCGACGGTGGTACTGCGCATACGTACGAGGCGTTCCTTGGCGAGTACGACCTTGACGCCGTTGCGGGTCTCGAAGCCGGGCTTGCCGGTGGTGACGGGGATCTGCTTGATCTCCTCGTCGTTCTTGTAGACCGTCAGCCGGTGCGTGGCGGCGTCGGTGACGGCTATCACCCGGTCGCCGGTGCGGATCGTCAGGGGCGCGGACCTGCCGCCCCGCAGCCGGTCGTTGACCTTGACGCCCTCCAGGGTGCTGCGCACGCCGATGGTGGCGTGGGCGGGCCAGTAGTCCTGGGGGCGGTAGTGCAGCTTCTTGTCGTCCACCCAGTGCCAGGTGCCGGACACGGCGGGGGTGGACTCGACCTTCAGGGCGCGCTCCACGACGGCTCGCTGGGCCCGGTCCTTGACGGGTGCGCTCAGCTCGGCGGTGAGGGGCTGGCCGACGCCGTACGTGCCCGCCCCGGGGCCGAAGGCGACGGTCAGGCGCCGGGTGGCGGCCGACTTGGCGGTGGTGAAGGTGAGGACCTTGCGGCCGGGCGCCCCGTCCTCGTCCTCGGTGCTCACCCGGACCGTGTACCGGGCGCCCGCGGCCAGCGGGGAGGTGCTGTGCCAGCGGCTGCCGTCGGCGGCCAGTTCGCCCGTCACGTGGCGCCCCGAGGCGTCCACGGCGGTGACGTCCGTGATGCGCCCGTCGGAGTCCTCGGCGACGACCTCCAGGGGCTTGTCGGGGTCGGCCTCCCCGCCCGTTTCGACGGATCCGCCGAAGGAGATCCGGTCCGCCGCGTCGTAGGGTTCGGCGGACAGCGGGTCGCCGCCTGAGGAGCAGCCCGCGACGCCCGCGCCGAGGGCGATCACCAGCAGCGTGCAGCCGGCTGCGCGGCTCCGCCCGGCGCCCGCGCCACGAGGGGACTTGGTACGTCTCATGACCTCACGCTAGGAACCCGCGCCGCCCTCGGCTCACTGGACGGCCCGAACGGGTGAGGGAACGGCGAGGGGCCCGGACCCTCCTGGTGGAGTGTCCGGGCCCCTCGACGTCGTGGGTCACTGGGTGCGGTTCTCACCGCGGTAGTACTCGAAGACCCAGCCCCAGATGCCGATCAGGAGCAGCGGCGCCGAGAAGTACATCAGCCACCAGCCGATCGCGACGCTCATGAAGGCCAGGGCACCGCCCACGGCCAGGGAGAGCGGCTGCCAGCTGTGCGGGCTGAAGAACCCGACCTCGCCGGCGTCGTCGGCGACGTCCGCCTCCTTGTTGTCCTGCGCGCCCACGTCGACCCGCCGGGCCGTGAAGCCCAGGTAGAAGCCGATCATGATGGACAGGCCGAACGCCAGGAAGAGGGCGGTGGTACCGACCGGCTCCTTCGACCACACGCCGTAGACCCCGGCCATGATGAGGAAGAAGACGCTCAGCCAGATGAACATCTTGCCCTGGATCTTCACTTGCCGGCCTCCTTGCTGCCGGAGAGGGCCTTCTCACCGTGACCGGCGTTCTCGAGTTCGTCGAGTGCGGCGATCTCGGGGTGGTGCAGGTCGAACGCCGGGGACTCGCTGCGGATCTTCGGCAGGGTGAGGAAGTTGTGCCGCGGGGGCGGGCAGGAGGTCGCCCACTCCAGGGAGCGGCCGTAACCCCAGGGGTCGTCGACGCGGACCGGCTTGCCGTACTTGGCCGTCTTCCAGATGTTGTAGAAGAACGGCAGCATCGACATGCCCAGCAGGAACGAGGCGATCGTCGAGACCGTGTTCAGGGCGGTGAAGCCGTCCGCGGCCAGGTAGTCGGCGTAGCGGCGCGGCATGCCCTCGACACCCAGCCAGTGCTGGACCAGGAACGTGCCGTGGAAGCCGACGAACAGCGTCCAGAAGGTGATCTTGCCCAGGCGCTCGTCGAGCATCTTGCCGGTGAACTTCGGCCACCAGAAGTGGAAGCCGGCGAACATCGCGAACACCACGGTGCCGAAGACCACGTAGTGGAAGTGCGCCACCACGAAGTAGCTGTCGGAGACGTGGAAGTCCAGCGGGGGCGAGGCCAGGATGACACCGGTCAGACCACCGAAGGTGAAGGTGATCAGGAAGCCCAGCGTCCACAGCATCGGGGTCTCGAAACTCAAGGACCCCTTCCACATGGTGCCGATCCAGTTGAAGAACTTCACACCGGTGGGCACCGCGATCAGGAACGTCATGAAGGAGAAGAACGGCAGCAGCACACCGCCCGTGACGTACATGTGGTGCGCCCACACGGTCACCGAGAGGCCGGCGATGGCGATGGTCGCGCCGATCAGGCCCATGTAGCCGAACATCGGCTTGCGGGAGAAGACCGGGATGATCTCACTGACGATGCCGAAGAACGGCAGCGCGATGATGTACACCTCGGGATGGCCGAAGAACCAGAACAGGTGCTGCCAGAGCAACGCCCCGCCGTTGGCCGAGTCGAAGATGTGCGACCCGAACTTGCGGTCCGCCTCCAGGGCGAACAGCGCCGCGGCCAGCACCGGGAAGGCGAGCAGGACCAGCACACCGGTCAGCAGCACGTTCCAGGTGAAGATCGGCATGCGGAACATCGTCATGCCCGGAGCGCGCATGCAGATGATCGTGGTGATGAAGTTGACCGAGCCGAGGATGGTGCCGAAGCCGGAGAAGGCCAGACCCATGATCCACATGTCGGCGCCGATGCCCGGCGAGCGGACCGCGTCCGACAGCGGCGAGTAGGCGAACCAGCCGAAGTCGGCCGCGCCGTCCGGCGTGAGGAAACCGCCCACCGCGATCAGCGAGCCGAACAGGTACAGCCAGTAGGCGAACATGTTCAGCCGCGGGAACGCCACGTCCGGCGCGCCGATCTGCAGCGGCATGATCCAGTTCGCGAAACCGGCGAACAGCGGCGTCGCGAACATCAGCAGCATGATCGTGCCGTGCATCGTGAACGCCTGGTTGAACTGCTCGTTCGACACGATCTGCAGACCCGGCCGGGCCAGCTCGGCGCGCATCACCAGCGCCATCACGCCACCGATGACGAAGAACACGAACGACGTCACCAGATACATGGTGCCGATCGTCTTGTGGTCCGTGGTCGTCAGCCACTTCACCACGACATTGCCGGGACTCTTGCGCCGTACCGGCAGCTCGTTCTCGTACGAGTCCTCAGCTGCGACGGCGGCACCCTGGGGTTCGTTGAGGATGCTCACAGGTTGTTCGTCTCCCGGTTCTTCTCGTGGCTCGTCTGCGCGATGCCGGCGGGAACGTAACCGGTCTGCCCCTTCTTCGCGAGGTCCTTGAGGTGCTGCTCGTAGCGCTCGGGGGAGACGACCTTCACGTTGAACAGCATCCGGGAGTGGTCGACGCCGCACAGCTCGGCGCACTTGCCGAGGAAGGTGCCCTCACGGTTGGGGGTCACCTCGAAGGCGTTGGTGTGGCCCGGGATGACGTCCTGCTTCATCAGGAACGGCACCACCCAGAAGGAGTGGATGACGTCGCGCGAGGTCAGCACGAAGCGGACCCGCTTGCCCTCGGGCAGCCACAGGGTGGGACCCGGGTTGTTGGTCTGCGGGTTCCGCGTACCGGGGGTACCGCAGTCGTAGACACCGCCGGCGTCGGCCGGGAAAGCGTCCTTGTAGCGGTTCGGGATCGCCTCGAGTTCCTTGGACTTCTTGGCGTCACCCGTGGAACCGTCGACGTTCTCGACGTAGTTGAAGCACCAGCTCCACTGGAAGCCGACCACGTTGACCGTGACGTCGGGCTTCTTCTCGAGCCTCAGCAGCTCGGATTCGTCACGCGCGGTGAAATAGAAGAACACCGAGACGATGATGAGCGGAACCACCGTGTACAGCGCCTCGATGGGCATGTTGTACCGGGTCTGCGGAGGAACCTCCACCTTGGTGCGGCTGCGCCGGTGGAAGAAAGCACTCCACAGGATCAGGCCCCACACCAGCACGCCGACGACGAGCGCGGCGGCCCAGGATCCCTGCCACAGGGAGAGGATCCGCGGAGCCTCTTCCGTGGTGGGGGTGGGCATACCAAGGCGGGGGAAGTCCTCCCATGTGCAACCGGTGGCGGTCGCCAGGACCAGGCCCGCGGTCATTGCCTGCAGCAGCTTCCGCCGCATCGGGCGCCGCGGCGAGCGGTCGGAGCCGTTGGGACTCACGTAGCGCCTTCCCGAGAGTCTCGCCCGCGCGGATTGGCTGCGGCCTGCCTTCTCGCTGGTCGGTCGCCGCCCTGCGTCGGGCAGGGGTTTGGATGTTTATGCGGACCAAACCCTAGCCGACGCCCTCCGGGGGTTCGCGAGGAGGGGTGCCGTACGCGCCGCGGGTTACACCGAGCGCCTCATCATCCGGGGGGTGCAGGCTTTGTGGCGACTGCGGCGCCGTCGTGGTTGATCGCGCAGTTCCCCGCGCCCCTGAGGGGGTTAGCGTTGCCGTGTGTCCTACTTCGATGCTGCCTCTGGTGCTCCTCTTCATCCCGTTGCCCGTCAGGCGTTGATGGCCTCTCTGGACGAGGGGTGGGCTGATCCGGCGCGGTTGTACCGGGAGGGGCGGCGGGCCCGGTTGCTGCTGGACGCGGCGCGGGAGGCGGTCGCGGAGGCGGTGGGGTGCCGGGCGGACGAGTTGGTGTTCACGTCGTCCGGCACGCGGGCGGTGCACTCCGGGATCGCGGGGGCGCTGGCCGGGCGGCGGCGCGTCGGAGGTCACCTGATCGTGTCGGCGGTCGAACACTCTTCTGTGCTCCATGCGGCGGAAGTCCACCAGGCCGGCGGAGGATCGGTCAGCGAGGTCGCGGTGGGGCGCACGGGGGCCGTGAGCCCGTCCGGGTACGCGGACGCCCTGCGGCCGGACACCGCGCTGGCCTGTCTGCAGTCGGCCAACCACGAGGTGGGGACCGTGCAGCCGGTGGCCGAGGTGGCCGAGGTGTGCCGGGCTGCGGGGGTGCCGCTGCTGGTGGACGCGGCCCAGTCACTGGGGTGGGGGCCGGTGGAGGGCGACTGGTCGCTGCTCGCGGCGAGCGCCCACAAGTGGGGCGGTCCGTCGGGGGCCGGGCTGCTCGTCGTACGGAAAGGGGTGCGGTTCGCTCCCCAGGGGCCGCGGGACGAGCGGGAGTCGGGGCGGGCGGCCGGGTTCGAGAACCTGCCGGCGATCGTCGCGGCGGCGGCTTCGCTGCGGGCGGTGCGGGCGGAGGCCGCCGAGGAGGCGGTGCGGCTGCGGGAACTGACGGAGCGGATCCGGGCGCGGGTGCCGCGGCTGGTGCGGGACGTGGAGGTGGTCGGGGACCCGGAGCGGCGGCTGCCGGGCATCGTCACGTTCTCCTGTCTCTATGTCGACGGGGAGACAGTGCTGCACGAGCTGGACCGGGCCGGTTTCTCCGTGTCGTCCGGGTCGTCCTGTACGAGCAGCACGCTGACGCCGAGCCATGTGCTGCGGGCGATGGGCGTGCTCAGCGAGGGCAACATCCGGGTCTCGCTGCCGTCGGGGACGCGGGAGGAGGACGTCGAGCGCTTCCTGTCCGTCCTGCCGGAGGTGGTGTCGGGGGTGAGGGAGAAGCTCGGCGCGCCGGTGTCCACCGGCCCCGTCCCGACGGAGGAGAAAAACGAGGCCTTGGTGGTGGACGCCCTGGGCCGACGGTGCCCGATCCCGGTCATCGAACTGGCCAAGGCCATCGGAGACGTCCCGGTGGGCGGCACGATCCGCGTCCTCGCCGACGACGAGGCGGCCCGCCTGGACATCCCGGCCTGGTGCGAGATGCGCGGCCAGGAATACGTGGGCGAAGAACCGGCGAACCAGGCAACGGCCTACACGGTCCGCCGACTCAGCTGAGCACTTCCAGGAGCGCGGGGAAGCGCGCGTCTTTCAGGGGCGCGGGGAACTGCGCGTCTTTCAGGGGCGCGGGGAACTGCGCGTCTTTCAGGGGCGCGGGGAACTGCGCATCGTCCAGACAAACGAGGCCCAGCCTCTTCGGAGGGGCCACCTCCAAGGGGCGCGGGGAACTGCGCGACCGGCCCCCACGCACCCGCACCCGCACCCGCCGACTCAGCCCAGGTGCTCCCGAACCTCCTCCGCCGCCTCGTCCCCGTACGCCTTCATGAAGCGCTCCATGAAGTGCCCCCGCCGCAACTGGTACTCCTGCGTCCCCACCGTCTCGATGACGAGAGTCGCCAGCATGCAACCGACCTGAGCCGCCCGCTCCAGCGAAACCCCCCACGCCAGCCCCGACAGGAATCCCGCCCGGAACGCGTCGCCGACGCCCGTCGGATCGGCCTTGCGCTCCTCGTCCGGGCACCCGACCTCGATCGTCTCCTCGCCGGCCCGCTCGATGCGGACACCCCTCGCACCGAGGGTGGTGACACGGTGGCCCACCTTGCCGAGGATCTCCGCGTCGCTCCAGCCGGTCTTCGTCTCGATGAGCCCCTTCTCGTACTCGTTGGAGAAGAGGTAGGTCGCCCCGTCCAGCAGTATCCGGATCTCCTCGCCGTTCATCCGGGCGATCTGCTGGGAGAAGTCGGCGGCGAACGGGATGCCCCGGGAGCGGCACTCCTCGGTGTGCCGGAGCATGCCCTCCGGGTCGTCCGCGCCGATGGAGACCAGGTCGAGGCCGCCCACGCGGTCGGCGACGGTCTTCAGCTCGATCAGCCGGGCCTCGCTCATCGCGCCCGTGTAGAAAGAGCCGATCTGGTTGTGGTCGGCGTCCGTGGTGCACACGAAGCGGGCGGTGTGCAGCGTGTCGGAGATACGGACGGACTCGGTGTCGACGCCGTGCCGGTCCAGCCAGGCGCGGTATTCGTCGAAGTCGAAGCCGGCGGCTCCGACGAGGATCGGGCGGGTGCCGAGCTGGCCCATCCCGAAGGCGATGTTCGCGCCCACGCCGCCCCTGCGCACGTCGAGGTTGTCGACCAGGAAGGACAGCGAGACCGTGTGCAGCTGGTCCGCGACGAACTGGTCGGCGAAGCGCCCGGGGAAGGTCATGAGGTGGTCGGTGGCGATGGAGCCGGTGACTGCGATGCGCACGGCGTGGATTCTCCTGAGGGAGGCGGTTTGACACTTCACGCTACCGGTTGGGGAGTGCCCGCAGAAGCGGCCGAAACTACCCGATAGTAGATCTTTCTTCGTGACCTTCTCCGTGCGTACGGTGCCGATATGACGAACCCCAGGGCCCATACCCCCGCCCCCGCCCCGGCAGACCTCGAAGGCGGCCTGGCGTCGCTGCGCGGCGACTGCGCCCGGATGGTCCCCCACTGGGCGGTGCCCGGCCGGGTGGCCGCCCGGCCGGTCTCCCCGTCCTCGATCCACGGCGTGACCGTGCCGCCCGGCTCGGCGCGGCTGCTGGACGCGATGACCGAGTACGGCGACTGAGCCCGCTCCGGCCGGTTCGGCGCCCTCGGGGAACCGCGCGCTCCCCCGCTGCGTCCCATCGCTGTCCCCCGTAAAGGGGATGCGGGATACGACCCACGAGCGGTCCCGGCACGACCGGGAAGGGTCTTTCCGGGACAGTCGCGCAGCCGAAGGAGCGATGCGGTGAACACCGAGCGACCCGACAACGACGACGAGGCGCGCACCGCCCCGGGCGGCGCGCCCGACTCCGGGGGCGCTTCGGGCCACGACGGGGAGACGGACGCCCCGGAGCGGCAGGAGCGGGAACCCGCCGCTCCTGAGCCGGGTACGGCACGGCCGGCCGGCGGCGCGCCCGACGCCGCTGCCGGGAAGGCGGACGCCACCCCCGCCGGGGAGGCCCCGGAGGACGAGCCGGGGTCCGGCGCGGACGGGACCGTCGTCGGGGAGCACCGGGCCGGCGGCCCGCCCTCCCGGGAGGGACACGCCGACGAGCCGGCGGCGGGACGGCGGCGTCCGTCCCTGCTGATCGCCTCCGTCGCCGCCGCCGTGCTGCTGGTCGGGGGCGGCGGGGCCTACCTCGCCTCCGGCGCCTCCGGTGGTTCCGGGGACTCCGGGGGCGGTACGACTCCGGGGGCGAACGGCGACGCCACTCCCCCGCCGCTCGCCCTGGACGGTCACTCCGAGGGCGCCGCGAACGGGATCGCCCCCGGCGAGCCCAACCCCTACGGCGTCGTCTACCGCGCCGACGGCTCACTCCCGGAGGGTCCCGGTTCGGCACCGGTGTACCGCGTCCGGGGGCAGGTCACCGAGGACCGGGTGGTCGCGCTGGCGAAGGCCCTGGGGCTGGAGGGGAAGCCGGTCGCGGAGGGCGGGTCCTGGCGGATCGGCGGCAAGGACGGTTCGGGACCCACGCTGCGGGTGGACCGGGAGGCTCCCGGCTCCTGGACGTTCAGCCGGAACACCCCGGGCAGCGACAACTGCAAGGGCGCGACGTGCTCGGCCCCGTCCACGGGCGGTCCGGTCGTGAGCGAGTCCGTCGCGAAGAAGGCCGCCGCGCCTGTGCTGAAGGCGGTGGGTCAGGACGACGCGAAGCTCGACGCGGGCCGGACCATGGGCGGCAGGCGCGTGGTGAACGCCGATCCCGAGGTCGGCGGGCTGCCGACCCACGGCTGGACGACCGGTGTGGTCGTCGGCGCCGAGGGCGAGGTGGTCGGCGGCAACGGCCGGCTCGCGGAGCCGGTGAAGGGGGACGCCTACCCCGTGGTGAGCGCCGCCGACGCGCTGAAGCTGCTGAACGCGGCGCCGGACGCCGGCCCGAGCGCGGGAACCGGCGGCTGCGCCGGTTCCGTACCGCCGGAGGACGGGCGGCCGGAGCCGTGTGCCCCGGCGACGAAGCCGAAGGGCGACACCGTCACGGTCGGCGACGCGGTGTTCGGGCTGGCCTCGCACTCCGTGGACGGGCGGCCGGCGCTCGTACCGTCCTGGCTGTTCGAGGTACGGCCCCAGGGGGCGGAGGACACCTTCACGGTGACGTATCCGGCGGTCGACCCGGAGTTCCTCGCCCCGCGGACGGGGTCCGGGTCCGGGTCCGGGGAGGCGAGCCCGCGGCCCACGAAGCCCGGCGACGAGCCGACCGCGGCACCGTCCACCCGTGATGTCGACGTCCAGGGCTACACCGCCGAGGGCGACGAGCTGACCGTGACCTTCACGGGCGGCGTGTGCGCCGACTACGAGGCGACGACGAGCGAGAAGGGCGACCGGGTGACGGTGCGGGTGACCGAGACGCCCTGGCCGGACAAGGTGTGCATCCTGATCGCCAAGCAGTACCAGCAGACGGTGCGGCTGGACGCCCCGCTCGGCGACCGCGGGGTCGTGGGCACGGACGGCGAGCCGGTCCCGCTGTGGAAGGACGGTGCCCGGCTGCCGGCGCCGCCCACCCGGTAGCTCCGGGAGGAGGAGAGCCCGAAGGCGGCGGCCCCCTCGGAGGGGGCCGCCGCCTTCGTCACGTGCTGCCCGAGGTGGGGACCCGGCTCAGCTGAAGGAGTCGCCGCAGGCGCAGGAGCCGGTGGCGTTGGGGTTGTCGATCGTGAAGCCCTGCTTCTCGATGGTGTCGACGAAGTCGACGGTGGCGCCGCCCAGGTACGGAGCGCTCATGCGGTCGGTGACGACCTTCACACCGTCGAAGTCCTTCACCACGTCGCCGTCGAGCGAGCGCTCGTCGAAGAAGAGCTGGTAGCGCAGGCCGGAGCAGCCGCCGGGCTGGACGGCGACGCGCAGGGCGAGGTCGTCACGGCCTTCCTGGTCGAGCAGGGCCTTGACCTTGGACGCGGCGGCGTCGGTCAGGACGATGCCGTCGGTGACGGTGGTGGTCTCGTCCGATACGGACATCTACATCTCTCCCGGGTTGTACGGAGACTGCTTGCCGACGGTTGCAACCGGCGGGACCGCGGATTCATTCCGGGCCGGGCGCGTGTCTTCCTCGCCTCCCTCTTCATGCTCGCACACGCGGTACGAAGCGGAAACCGGCCCTTGTGGGCCCTTCCGGCGGTGAATCGGCGCCCATAGGGATTCCCGTCACATGGACGCTATGGCCCTTCGTCAAAGTGACGTGAACCGGTTATGATAGATAGCGTCATTTCGACGAGAAGTCGGACGAGAAGTCGCCAGAACAGAAAGGGTGCGTGTCGTGACCACCGCCCAGACCCAGGAGCTCGACGTACAGCCGACGCCCCTCGCCCTGCTGCTGCTCGGCCGTGAGGCCGACCCGAGGAGCGAGCGCGGTGTGGAGTGCCCCGGCGACCTCCCCTCGCCGTCCGACCCGGACCTGGTGGAGCGCGCCCGCGCCGCCAAGGAGAAGCTCGGGGACAAGGTCTTCGTGCTCGGCCACCACTACCAGCGCGACGAGGTCATCCAGTTCGCCGACGTCACGGGCGACTCCTTCAAGCTGGCCCGCGACGCCGCCGCCCGCCCGCAGGCCGAGTACATCGTGTTCTGCGGTGTGCACTTCATGGCCGAGTCGGCGGACATCCTCACCGGCGACGACCAGAAGGTGGTCCTGCCCGACCTCGCGGCCGGCTGCTCCATGGCCGACATGGCCACCGCCGAGCAGGTCGCCGAGTGCTGGGACGTGCTGACCGAGGCCGGGATATCCGAGCAGGTCGTCCCCGTCTCGTACATGAACTCCTCCGCCGACATCAAGGCCTTCACCGGCAAGCACGGCGGCACCATCTGCACCTCCTCCAACGCCCGGCGGGCCCTGGACTGGGCCTTCGAGCAGGGCGAGAAGGTCCTCTTCCTCCCCGACCAGCACCTGGGCCGCAACACGGCGGTGCGGGACATGGGGATGTCCCTGGAGGACTGCGTCGTCTACAACCCGCACAAGCCGAACGGCGGGCTGACGGCGGACGAGCTGCGCGCCGCGAAGATGATCCTGTGGCGCGGCCACTGCTCGGTGCACGGCCGGTTCAGCCTGGACTCGGTGAACGACGTGCGCGAGCGCATCCCGGGCGTGAACGTCCTGGTCCACCCCGAGTGCAGGCACGAGGTCGTCGCCGCCGCGGACCACGTCGGCTCGACGGAGTACATCATCAAGACGCTGGAGGCGGCCCCGGCCGGCTCCAAGTGGGCCATCGGCACGGAACTGAACCTGGTCCGCCGCCTGGCGAACCGTTTCGCGTCCGAGGGCAAGGAGATCGTCTTCCTCGACAAGACGGTCTGCTTCTGCTCGACCATGAACCGCATCGACCTCCCCCACCTGGTGTGGGCGCTGGAGTCGCTGGCAGACGGCGCACTTGTCAACCGCATCGAGGTGGACAAGGAGACGGAGGCGTTCGCGAAGCTGGCGCTGGAGCGGATGCTGGCGCTGCCGTAGGACCGTACACGTGAGGGGGCGCCCCGTGCGGTGCACGGGGCGCCCCCTCGTCGTACGGGCCGGACGTCAGACCTGGACCGGCTTCGGCTCCTGGGCAGCCTCCCCCTGTGCGGGGAGACCCTTCTTCGCCGCCCGCTTCTTCGCGCGCCGCTCCTTGCGGAGCTCCAGCATCGCGTAGAGCGTCGGCACCAGCAGCAGGGTCAGCAGGGTCGACGTGATCAGGCCGCCGATCACCACGACCGCCAGCGGCTGGGCGATGAAGCCGCCCTCGCCGGTGACGCCCAGTGCCATCGGGAGCAGGGCGAAGATGGTCGCCAGGGCCGTCATCAGGATCGGCCGCAGACGGTGGCGGCCACCCTCCAGCACGGCCTCGACGACGCCGTAGCCCTGCTTGCGGTACTGGTTGATCAGGTCGATCAGCACGATCGCGTTGGTGACCACGATGCCGATCAGCATCAGCATGCCGATCATCGCCGGGACGCCCATCGGGGTGCCGGTGACCAGCAGCAGGCCGATGGCGCCGGTCGCCGCGAACGGGATGGAGACCAGCAGGATCAGCGGCTGGGCGAGCGACCGGAAGGTGCCGACCAGCAGCATGAAGACGATCGCGATCGCGGCCAGCATCGCCAGGGCCAGGTTGAGGAACGCCTCGTCCTGGTCCTCGGTCACGCCGCCGATCTCCGCCGTCGCGCCGGCCGGCAGCTTCAGCTCGTCGATCTTCTTCTGGAGGTCCACGCCCACCGCGCCGGTGTTGTCGCCGGTCGGCTTCGCGGTGACGGTGGCCGAGCGCTGACCGTCGATCCGGGTCATGGAGACGGGGCCGTCCACCACCTCGACGGTGGCGATGTCGCCCAGCTTCACCGCGCCCAGGCGCAGGTTCCTCAGCTCGTCCACGGTGGTGGCCGGCTTCGCCGAACGGATGACGACGTCACGCTCGGTGTCGTCCAGGACCACCTTGGCGGCCGGGGTGCCCTTCACCGACTGGGCGACGGCCCCGCCGAGGGTCTGGTCGCTGAAACCGGCCCCGGCGGCCTTGTCGTTGGCCTTCACCGAGACCCGGGGCACGCTCTGCGCCAGGTCGCTGGTGACGTCCGTGACGTCGTCCAGGGAGGCCACCGCGTCGCGGACCTGGTCCGCCGCCTTGCGCAGCGCCTGCGCGTCGGCCGCCTTGACGACGACGTTCAGGTCCTGGCTGCCGAAGCCGTCACCGGCCGCGATGGTGGTGGTACCGATGCCGTCGAGCCCGCCGAGGCCCTTCTCCAGGCTGTCCGTCACGTCCTCGGAGGACGCGTCGTCCTCCAGCATCACCCGGTACGTCGCCTGGTTGGTGTCCGTACCGCCGCCGAAGGCCGCCATGAAGCCGGACGAGCCGATCGTCACCTGGTGGTCCTTGACGCCCTCGGTGTCGCCGAGCAGCTTCTCGACCTTCGCCGCCTGCGCGTCGGTCGCGGCCAGGCTGGTGCCGGGCTCCAGCTCCTGCCGGACGGTGAGGACCTGCTGCTCGCCCGCGTCGAAGAAGTTGGTCTTCAGCAGCGGCGCCATGGCGAACGTGGCGATCAGCACGACGACCGCGATGGCCACGCTGGTCAGCCTGCGCCGGGTGGCGAAGCGCAGCACGGGGACGTAGAAGCGCTGGAGGCGGCTCCTGGCCTCCTTCTCCTCGGCGATCCTGCGCGCCTCCTCGGCGTCCTCCGGGGTGCCCTTCGGGGCCCGCAGGAACCAGTACGACAGGACCGGCACGACCGTCAGCGACACCAGCAAGGACGCCAGCAGCGCCGCCGTGACGGTGAGGCTGAAGGAGCCGAACAGCTCGCCCACCATGCCGCCGACCAGGCCGATCGGCAGGAACACGGCGACCGTGGTGAGCGTCGAGGACGTCACCGCGCCGGCCACCTCACGCACCGCGTTCATGATCGCGGACTGGCGCTCCTCGCCGTAGCCGAGGTGCCGCTTGATGTTCTCCAGGACGACGATCGAGTCGTCCACGACCCGGCCGATGGCGATGGTCAGCGCACCCAGCGTCAGCATGTTCAGCGACAGGTCGCGCGTCCACAGCACGATCAGGGCGAGCACCACGGACAGCGGGATGGAGACCGCCGTGACGAGGGTCGAGCGGACCGACGCCAGGAAGACCAGGATCACCAGGACCGCGAAGAGCAGACCGAGCGCGCCCTCGGTGGTGAGGCCCTCGATGGCCTTGGAGACCGCCGGACCCTGGTCGCTGACGACGGTGAGGGTGGCCCCGTCACCGAGGTCCTCGCGCAGGTCGGGCAGCTTCTCCTCGACGGCCTCCGAGATGGCGACCGCGCTGCCGTCGTGGTCCATGGTCGCCATCACGGCGAGGCTGGGCCTGCCGTTGGTGCGGGTGAGGGAGTCGGCCCTGGCCTCCTCCTCCTTCACCGTGGCGACGTCCCCGAGGCGGACCGGCTTCCCCTTGCCGGGCTCGCCGGTGACCATCAGGTCCTCGATCTGCTCGATCGAGGTGAAGCCGCCGCCGACCTGGACGGTGCGGTTGGCGCCCTCCTCGTCGAAGGAGCCGGCCGGGACGGTCGCGCCACCGGCCTGGAGGGCCGTCGACAGCGACTGCGAGGTGAGACCGGCCTTCGCCAGCTTCGCGTCGTCGGGGGTGACGGTGACCTGGACGTCGCGCACGCCGTCCACGGTGACCTGGCCGACGCCGTCGATGCCCTCCAGCGCGGGCACCACGGTCCGGTCGAGCTGGTCGGCGAGCGCCTGCTGGTCCTTGCCGGAGGTGACGGCGAGGATCACGGTCGGCATGTCGTCCGTGGAGCCGGCGACGACCTGCGGGTCGACGTCCTCCGGGAGACGGGCGCCGGCCCGGTTGACGGCCTGCTGGACGTCGGCGACGAGCTGCTGGGTGTCGTTGCCGTAGTCGAAGGACGCCATGATCACGGCGTTGCCCTCGCTCGCCGTCGAGGTGACGCCGGAGATGCCGTCGACGGCCTCCAGGTTGTCCTCGATGGGTTCGACGACCTGCTTCTCGACCACGTCCGGGGAGGCGCCCTGGTACGGGGCGATCACGGACACCATGGGCAGTTCGATGGTCGGCAGCAGCTGCTGTTTGAGCTGGGGTATCGCGATCGCCCCGAAGACGAGCGCGATGATCGACATCAGTCCGATCAGCGCCCGTTGCGCGAGGCTGAATCTGGACAGCCAGGACATGGTCAGGGTCTCTTTTCCGTGGAGCGGCAGAAGTCCGGCAAGCGGGCGCGCGCACGAGTGGGCGCCCGCTCTACACCCTGGGCCATGGACGGGGGCCGATCCGTAGCCCCGAGGTCCCATCCCTTATGCGGCGCATACTCCCGTCGCAGTACGCCCCGTGGAGCTCACTCCACCCTTGGACGGACCAGCCCCGACTCGTAGGCGGTGACCACCAGCTGGGCCCGGTCGCGGGCGCCCAGCTTGGCCATGGCCCGGTTGACGTGGGTCTTCACGGTGAGCGGGCTGACCTCCAGGCGTTCGGCGATCTCGTCGTTGGAGTGGCCGCCGGCGACCTGGACCAGCACCTCGCGCTCGCGCACGGTGAGCGACTCGAGCCGCTCGGCGCGGGCCGGGTCGTGGTCGGCCCCGGACGCGCCCTCCTGGGCGAGGAAGCGGGCGATCAGGCCCTTGGTGGCCACCGGGGACAGCAGGGCCTCCCCCCCGGCGGCGATCCGGATGGCGTTCAGCATCTCGTCGGGCTCGGAGCCCTTGCCGAGGAAGCCGGAGGCGCCGGCCCGCAGCGACTGCACCACGTAGTCGTCGACCTCGAAGGTCGTCAGGATCACCACCCGGACGCCGGCGAGCTCCGGGTCCGCGCTGATCATGCGGGTGGCGGCGAGTCCGTCGGTGCCGGGCATCCGGATGTCCATGAGGACGACGTCGGCACGCCGCTCCCGGGCCAGCCGGACCGCCTCCGCGCCGTCGGACGCCTCACCCACCACCTCCATGTCCGGCTCGGAGTCGACGAGCACCCGGAAGGCGCTGCGCAGCAGTGCCTGGTCGTCGGCGAGCAGGACACGGATCGTCATACGGGCTCCAGCGGGGTGATCGGTGGTCACGGGCCGCTGTCCTGAGCGGCGGACGTACGGGTCTTGACGGGCAGGATCGCATGGACGCGGAAACCGCCGCCGTAGCGGGGGCCGGTGGTGAGGGTGCCGCGCAGCGCGGTGACGCGTTCACGCATGCCGAGCAGTCCGTGCCCGCCGCCGGGGGTGTGGTCCTGCTCCTCGCCGGTGCCGTCGTCGAGGACGGTGATCTCGATGTGGGGTCCGACGCGTACGACGCTGACCTCGGCCCGCGCGTCGGTGCCGGCGTGCTTCTGCACGTTGGTCAGGGCCTCCTGGATGATCCTGTACGCGGCCAGGTCGACGGCTGCGGGCAGGTCGGCGCCCTCGTCTCCGCGGGCGACCTCGACGCGCAGTCCGGCGCTGCGGAAGGTGCCGGTGAGTTCGTCGAGGCGGTCCAGTCCCGGCGCGGGTTCGGTGGGGGCCTCCGGGTCGCCGGACTGGCGCAGCAGGCCTACGGTGGCCCGCAGCTCGCCGAGCGCGGAGCGGCTGGCCTCGCGGACGTGGGCGAGGGCCTCCTTGGCCTGGTCGGGCCGCTTGTCCATGACGTGGGCGGCGACTCCGGCCTGGACGTTGACCAGGGCGATGTGGTGGGCGACCACGTCGTGCAGATCGCGGGCGATGCGCAGGCGCTCCTCGGCGACGCGGCGGCGGGCCTCCTCCTCGCGGGTCCGCTCGGCCCGTTCGGCGCGTTCCCGGATGGCCTGGACGAAGGCGCGGCGGCTGCGGACGGCGTCCCCGGCGGTGGCCCCGATGCCGGTCCAGGCGAAGATCGCCAGGTTCTCCTGGGCGTACCAGGGCAGGGGGCCGACCGCCATCGCGGCTCCGGTGAGGACGGTCATGGTGAGCAGACCGATCCGCCAGGTGGTGGGGCGGTCGGTGGTGGAGGCGACGGTGTAGAGCGCGAGCACGGCGCACATGGCGACGGGGGCGCGGGGGTCGCCGGTGACGGACTCCGCGACGGAGAAGCCGCCGGCGAGGGCGAGGACCGTACGGGGGGCGCGGCGGCGGAAGACCAGCGCCGCGGCGCCGAGGGTCATGAGGACGAGGCTGAGCGGGTCGGGGGTGCGCAGGCCCCACTTGACGCCCTCGGGGCCGTGGGGCTCGACGAAGGAGCCGGCGACCATGCATATGAGGACGCCTGCGGCGAGGGCTGCGTCCAGTGCGAAGGGGTGTGCCTGTGCTCGGCACCGGGCGCGGGTCAGGGTGCTCACGGCTGTTTACGGTAGCCGGGGTGGGCGCCGGTGCGGGTGGCGACCGGGGATGATCCGGCCCGGGTGGGGTTACGCGGCCCGGCGCTCACGGGGCGCCGCCGCGCCCACCCGTGCCGCCCTGCGGCACGATTGCCCGCAGTGACGGCACGATGCTGCGGGTGGCGACCGGGGATGATCCGGCCCGGGTGGGGTTACGCGGCCCGGCGCTCACGGGGCGCCGCCGCGCCCACCCGTGCCGCCCTGCGGCA